>PXDW01000034.1 GCA_003564925.1 Candidatus Woesearchaeota archaeon
GCCAAGCTTTCCGCTTATTTTCAAAAATCCGTTTTCTATGCTTTCGAGCGTTCCTCTTGCTATCTTGAATTGTGTTCCGTCCCTGTAAGGGGCTTTTACATCTTTTCCTAAAAATTCCTCAAATACGCCCAATGCCATTTTCGTTTCAATTGACTTCAATATTTTCGTTTCTCTCTTATTATCTCTTATTAATTTTTACCAAATTACTATTTTAGTATATATTTGATTAATTATACCAAACTAATGTACTAATTACTATACTAACTAGTATATAAATATTTCTATTTTTAAAAAAAATAATGCTTAGAAAGTTATTTTTTGATTTTTTTTTAGACGACAAAAATTAAGTTTTTAAAAATTCATTTAAAACAAAAATCAATCAATTTTTAGAATTATAACCTTGATTAATTTTTTGATAATAGAAATTTAAGAGAATAAAATTTATTTGAATTACTTAAAAGCATTCTCTAAAATAGATATCATCTGTTTCTTTGAAGAAATATTAATTAGGCTTGTGGCCAATTCCTTGTGGCCAACTGCATTCTTAATCCACGCTGATATATCATTCCCTTTTTTCCCTACGTGTTTCCTGAAAACATTTTCATCCATTATTTTCAATATATCCAGAAGCTCGAAAACATTTTTAGCTATTATTCCATCGTGGGTTCTGAAATATTTTCCAACCGGAACATCCTCATATAAGTTTTGCTTCTTTACTATCATCTTCAATTCTTCAACCATATTCTTAACATTTGTCTCATATTCATGCAACAATTGTTTTTCTTTTTCTATAACTTCTTTCTGCTTCTGCCATTTCTGCTCTAAGACTTTTAATTCATTAAGTTTATTTATTATCTGTTCGTCGATTTCTTTTTTGGTGATTGGTTTTATATTTATATTAAGCTCAGAAGAATGATAATTTCTCATGCCTTTGTATAGGTTTTTTTCTAAAAGGTTTTTATTAACTCCTTGTTTTTCAGTAATGCTCAATATGTCAGAAAAGAAGCCTTCTTGATTAGATGAAAAATCTATTTTATCACTTTTATGTAAATTGCTATCTTTTTTTGAAAAAATATCGGATGATTCATCAAATCCTGGAATATCATCAGGAATATCTTTCTCATTAAGTTTATTTGAAGAATCTTCAGTTTCTTTTTTTTGTGATATTGGCGGAGGTTCCTCAATTGGCTCTAAAGGTTTCATAGAATCTTTGTTATCAGACTCTTCTTTTGAATCTTTGTTATCAGACTCTTCTTTTGAATCTTTGTTATCAGATTCTTCTTTTGAATCTTTGTTATCAGATTCTTCTTTTGAATCTTTGTTATCAGATTCTTCTTTTGGATCTTGTTCTTTATTATCTTCTTTTGCAACATCCTCAGCAAGAGGAGGCAATTCATCAGGAATATCTGTTCCTTCCGATCTATTTTTTTCTTTTTCAGAATTACTACCTTTTAATCCTCTAATCAAAGCCTTTACCAAATTCACACCCCTTTTAGAATATTCATATTATGCTATATTTAAATAGTTTTATAACAACTCATTAGTAAATATTGTTTATTAAGCGCATTTTGTTGAGCTATCACTAAAAAAGTTAGAACAAATGCAATAATTATCGTATCTTTATAAAAATTAATAAAGTAAAAGCGCCATGCCTGTTGAGCAATTGCTCAACAGGTCAAGGGCGCAAATGCAATGAAATATGATTTTTTGGATATTATGCAATATATCATGTAAGTTCCACATAAAATGCAACTCGGTTATTGTTATTAGGTATGACATAGCCTCTAAGTGTTGCAGGGATTCTTATTTCATAATCATATATCCCGTATTTTCCTGGCAAATTATTATTAATTTTTGTTACAAAAACTAAATCTTGAGTAGTGTCAAAAGATTGTCCTCCTTCCGAAGTATCCCATAATACACCTGTAATGAAATTGGACGTATTTGTTGAATTTACTACAGGAACATAATCCAAAGTCTTATTGTAGATAACAAATGTTTCAACTTGCCTTATAGAACCATTTAAAGTATAGGTAGTATTTAGTGAATCAGATAGGTTTGTTAAATTCAAAGCGGCATCTGCTTTTTCAAAATCTTTTATTGATATTTGATTTGTCAGGTTTCTGCCTAAAGGGAATAGGCTTGACCAGCTTATCATGCTATCTGCATCAGCAACATACAAGTTCGCATTTATATTTGTTTCATTAAACCAGGTAAATACCGAAATATTAGAAGGATTTATCAAAACAATATTCGATTTAACCTCTCCATAATATATTGTGTAATCAGAAACGAATAAAGTTCTATTAGCTAAATTGTTTGACTCATTAAGTTCTCTTATCGTTCCATTAGTTTCATATGGCGGATCAACGACAACATGTATATTATATGAGCCAATTCTGGATAACCAGGTTGTATTAACAGTTACGCTCTCACCCATTGAGACATTTATTGTTATGTTATCTCCAATTTGCGCATCATAAGGCTCATTCTCAAAGAACTGAACAATTACATTTGTTGCATTTTCATTCCCAATATTGTGTATTGTTGCATTTATTATAACCAGTTGATTTTCAACAGGCCTATCTGTACTGAATACAATATCTTCACTGAATACTGCCAAATCTGGATCTGTAACATTTAATATCAAGTCATCAGGATGATGAAAGTTTCCTGCTTTGTCAAAGCACAGGATGCTCCAGTTATAATATCCTCCGGCAAGAGTTATTGTAATATTTTGAGTTATATTTTGAATAATATCGTTTCTTGTTAAACGCGCTTCATTATTCAAAATTAATGAGCAGTTTTCAATCTCACCATAAGAATCTGTAACATTAAACTCGAAGATTACAGTATTATTTATCCTTGTGCTTCTGTTTTTAGGAGATATTAAAGTTACTTTAGGAACAGCCAAATCGATATTTATATAGTTTTTGGGGCTGTCTCCTTGGTTTAAATTATCTGAATCGTCAAGGCAGGAAACAAACCAGCTATGGTTTCCCTGGGAAAGATTATATATTTCAAAATAGCTAAGTTCTCCAGAAGCCACTGTCGAATTTGTAGATTTTAAGATATCGTTGATGTATAATGCACAGCTTTTTATTCCACTAGCGTCTGTTGCATTGTAATAAAATGTTATGTTATTGTTATTCGTCCATGTATTGTTGAGAGGGCTAATCAAAGTTACATTTGGAGGGATAGTATCATTCACATATATATTATATATGGTGTAGTAATTCGCATTATCAAAGATTATGTCATCAGAATCGCAGTAGGAATAGACAGTTATATTCGAATATCCGCCGCTAATTCCTTCTACTTCCCATGTTGTTGTAATGCTGGAACCGAGGTTTATATTTCCTAAATAATGAATAGATTCATCAAGATGAACGCTTACTATTTGGTCATGGGTAAAATTAATTTCTGCATAGCATCCTGTCCCGTCCTGTCCTCCGATTAAGGTTATATTTGCTGTAACATTAAAAATATAATCTAAAAGAACTATTGTGTTGTTTTCTGGCTCTATTATAGTTATGTTTGTTTCGCTAGGCCTTGTTAGATTTAATATTACATCTATTTTTGTCGTTGTTGGCAGAAGTGTTCCTATGCTTATTCCATAATGAGTCGGGTCCCAGGACATGACCTTTATTATATTATTATCTGATCCTTGTATTGTAGCAGAGTATAAGCCTTTCAATGAGGGAATTGGAGGGGCATATACATAAGTAAGGACATAATCTCCGCTATTAGTATTATTTATTAAGACAGGAATTCCATTTTCAACTCCTGTTGTTCCGTCTGAATAAAATACCCTTCCCTCAATATTTCTGGGAGTTGGAGGATCCGCAAAAACAATATTTATTTGCAATAGTGATACGATAGATATCGATGATATAGAGATAACAAAAAAAACAGCAATTAATAAAGAATAAAGCATTATATTTGATATAGGTATTTTTACGGTTTTCTTTTTATCAATCTTATTCATGCAATATTCCGGATTTCTTGATTTTTTCATTAATTTTTTCATCATCTCAACTCAACGTATAATGCAACCGAGTCCTGATTGCTGTCTTTATACTTCTTCAGTTCTGAGGGAACCCTTAATTCATAGTCATAGATGCCATAGCCGCCTTGGGATGCTGCATTTATTTCTGTTACAAAAACTATATCCTGAGTTCCGTCATACTCCAATCCACCATCTGACGCATCCCACAATATTCCAGTAACAAAATTAGATGTGTTTGTTGAATTAACTACAGGAACATTATGTATTTCATTTGAATAGATTATGAAGGTTCTTGTGCTTCTTGGCATGTGGTCTATAGTATATGTTAAATTAACTGAGTCTGTATAACCGCTTGTTCCTAAAGCAATATCTATTTTCTCAAAATCACTTAAAGCGTCCAGTGTTGGCTGGCCTGTTATATTCCTGCCAATAGGTATTAGGCTTCCCCATAATATATTACTGTCATAATCAGCAGCGAAAACATTTCCGCTTGGATTATCAACATGCCAAGTGTAAACTGAGGTGTTGTCAGAGCCCTGTATAAGCAAGTCTCCGACACTGCTTCCGTATATAATATGCCATGCGGAAACAGTTATTATTCTGCTCGCGTTGTTGTTTGTCTCATCAAGCTCATTTATATTATTTTCAGGATCAAGTATGACCCATATCTCATGCGTTCCTAGGGATGGTGTCCATCCAATGCTTAATGTGATATTCTCACCAGAATCGAGGGAAATAATATTCTTTGTTTCAATAAGAACTCCACCTATGTTGGGATTTCCGTTATAGAAAGAAACATTAAAATTATTTGCAGAAACTCCTCCAATATTGAATACTGTTGCATTTATTGTTATGTTTTTACCCTCTTCTGGAGAAGTGTCATTAAATACTAGATAAGTTGAGTTTATGAAAAGATCTGGTCTGTTTATTGTGAAGTTTCTTGTTTCGCTTGTATTTATATTTCCAAGATCATCCCAGCACGTGACGTTCCAATAATGTACTCCGAAATCCATATCATAAACAATGGGGTTGAAGTGTCCTCCGCTTATTGCAGTAAGCCCATCAATAATTATTTCTCCACTTGGGCCTGAAACACTAAGGTTACATCCTATAGTTATGCCTGGCGCGTCGTCTGCTGTCCAATTAAACATTATATTGTAATAATTCAAAACATCATCATGTCCCGGATATATCAAAGTAATTAATGGGGGCTCATTATCGATCGTGAAATTCTGGTAAGGTGCTATGTCTTCATTTCCATCAGGCAAATAATCAATACATTTTACAGTCCAATTATAATCTCCGTCCTGCAGATTTTCAACCTCAAAAGAGTTAACAACATTTTCATTAACAAAATAATCTGTTTTATTTTCAACTCCATCAATGATCAATGTACAATTTTCAAATCCATAGCCATCATAAGGTATATACTCAAAAGTTATATTTCTTGATTTTGTCCTATTATTATTTATCGGGCTGATTAAAACAACTTCCGGAGGAGCATAAACAGTAAAATTTATTGTTCCTGTATCATAAAGATTTCCTGCCTCATCTGTGCATTTTACGCTCCAGTTATAGCTTCCATCAAACATCAGCTCCCCCCATTCAAAAACAGAGTTATTATTAAGAACGAATCCTAAATAATCTGTGCCATCTATATTTACATCGCAAACAATCTCATCTGCAAGGTTATCGGTTACTGTGAAGCTGAAGCTTACATTATTCCAGTCTATTTCTTCGCCCTCATAAGGCGTGTGGATAATTATTTCTGGAGGTGTTGTATCTATCGTCAGTGTTCTTTCCTCTCCTTGACCTTCCAAACCTGTTGTGTCTGCTGCCCTAACATTCCATATGTATACTCCATCTTGAGTAAAGTTAACCTCAAAATAATTTGACTCGTTGTTAATAACTGTTGAATTTGTCTGGTTAACATAGCCATTTATTATTAACTCTGCAAGCGTTATATTGTCTGGGTCGTAAGCATGGTACTCAAATATTATGTATTGATTGCTCGTAACATAATTTGGGGAAGGGCTTATGAGTGTAACTTCTGGAGGAGAAAAGCTTGTAAAGTTTCTAGTTTCACTTGTATTAAAATTGCCGGCGCTGTCCCAGCAAGTAACGTTCCAATAATATAAACCATCTCTAGGCATCCTTATTTCTTGCGTTGTATAAGATCCGTTTTCAGAAAAGATATATGTGCTCATTTGTGTATTATTTATAGTAATATTACAAAACAGGTTTGTATCCATGTTATCTGTTACACTGTAATTAAACAATAATAAGTTTGACCAGATTGTTTCATTGTTCTCAGGCATATAAAGCTCGATTGCCGGCTCTGTAAAATCAATGTAAAATCTTCTTACAGGAGAAGCAACATGGCTCAATCCGACCAAATCGGTGCAATTTACTGTCCAAGTATATTCTCCTTCTTTTAATCCGGAGAGATTGAAGCTATTTTGCTCTCCGTTTATTATTGGCTCAGTATTTGTTTGGTTGAACTCGTTATTGATTATCAAGTCACATCTGCTCAATCCTGTGTTATCTGTTGGTGTGTAATAAAGAGTTATATCATTAATGTTCTGCCAATGCTCATCATCTGGAGAGTTAAGTTGTACAGAAGGAGGTTCCATTACATTTATCATTCTTGTTTCGCTTGTCGCATTGTTTCCTGCATCATCAACACAAGTTATATTCCAATAGCTTATGCCGTCACGTATACCTGCAATATCTTTGGAAGTTGCTGTGTTGTTTGGCGCAAGGAAATCTGTTTCGCCTCTTGCTGTTCCATTTATTATTATATTACATTGAAGATAGCTGTCAAGATTATCTGTAACATTAAAAATGAACCTGACTGTGCTTGAATCAGTCAAAAATGGGTCATCAGGAGACATCAAGTTTATTACTGGAGGAGTATAATCAATTACAAAATTCCTTACAGGGGCCTGGGCAGAAAGATTGCTTATATCAGAGACATTAACTGTCCAGTTATACCTTCCTTCGCTAAGCCCTGTTAAAGTAAATGTATTAATCTCGTCATCTGTAATATCTTCTGTAGTATTAACGATATTTCCATTTAAGATTAGCCTTGCCAAAGTTACCTTATTATTATCGCTTGGAATATATTCTAAATCTATTGTTGTTGATTGCTGAGCATAATTATCAGGAGTAACAAGTTCAACAGATGGTGGAAGGTCAATTATTGTGAAATTCCTTGTTTCGCTTGTATTGAAATTGCCAGCACTATCCCAGCAAGTAACGTTCCAATCATAATCCCCTTGGCTTAATCCGCTTACTATCCTTGATGTTATAGATCCGTTTTGTGCAGAAAAACTACTTCCTCTTACAATGGAATTTACCATAAGGCTGCATGTAATATCAGAATCAATATTATCAATAACTGTGAAATTAAACTGGATTGTATCTGTATAAAAAGTGTCATTTCTTTCAGGATAATGAAGTTCTATAGCCGGCTCCTTTGTATCAACTGTGAGAGTTCTGTTTGAGGCTGCAAAAGCGTCATTTTCATTTATATCATAGGCCCTGCAATTCCAAGTGTATTCTCCATCATCAAGTTCTCTTACAAAACCCACTGATGCGCTTGAGCCGCTTACTGAAACAGAGCCGTTTTCAGAAAAGGTTCCTCCGAAATCCCCATATAACCCGATAGTTTGTAATCCTGTAGCGCTTGTTGCAGAGCAGTTGAATATTACAGTGCTTGTTTTTGTAAAATTATTATGATCTGGGGATACTAAAGTAACACTTGGAGGCATTGAAACAAAATCCCTTATTGTTATATATACTCTTGAAGTTTCTGTATTGTTTACATAATCTGTATTGCTTGTCATATTGAAAATAACAAAAAACTCATGAGTTGTATTAATCCAGCCAGTTGCATTTACATCCCAAGAAACTTCACAGCTATCTCCTGACTTCATCCCATACAAACAGTTTGCGTCGCTGTAATTTTGAGGATTTGAGCTGTTGGTGTAGAAAGGCATATCTCCATGTACTGTTGAAACAGCTCCGTCTTTTTCAGGCGCTGTTTCATAATTTACCTCTAAGTAAGCGGCATAAACATGAGCTGTTGTTGGCGCTCCCCCTGTACTTCTTGAATGATAAAGCTCAATCCTCATATCAGATAAGTCTCCAGAAACAGAAGTCCAGTTCGCGCTGAACC
>PXDW01000054.1 GCA_003564925.1 Candidatus Woesearchaeota archaeon
ATTCATAGGAAGCAACCTTTGCGATAAACTTCTAGGATTGGGCTATAAAATTATTTGTGTTGATAATTTAAATGATTATTATTCTTCTGATATAAAAAATAAAAACATAAGTCATAATATAAGAAATAATAATTTCAAGTTCTATAAAACAGACATTGAAGATAAAAAAGAATTGAAAAAAATTTTCAAGAATAGCGATATAGATGTTGTCGTGCATCTTGCTGCAAGAGCAGGTGTAAGGCCTTCTTTGGAAAACCCGTCTGATTACTTTAACACAAACATAATCGGAACTATAAATGTCTTGGAGGCTTGCAGAAAACACAATATAAAGATGATATTTGCCTCTAGTTCAAGTGTTTATGGAAATAACAATAAAGTTCCTTTTTATGAAGAAGATTGTGGAGAGGAACAATTAAGCCCTTATGCAGCTACAAAAAGAATGGGTGAGCGGCTATGTGAGATGTACTCAAAGATTTATAGATTAAAGATTATTTGCTTAAGATTCTTTACAGTCTATGGTCCTAGAGGGAGGCCAGATATGGCGCCATATATATTCACAAAAAATATGACTGAAGGTAAAAAGATAAAGGTTTTTGGAAAGGGGGATAGCAAAAGAGACTATACTTACATAGACGATATTTTAGAAGGTATAATTTCTGCAATTAAAAAAGATTTAGACTTTGAAATTATAAATCTTGGAAATTCCAAACCCATCATATTAATGGATTTCATTTCTTTAATTGAAAAAGAAACAGGAAAAAATGCTATTGTGAAAAAAATAAGCCGACAAAAGGGAGATATGGAAGTTACATATGCCGATATTTCAAAAGCCAAAAAATTACTTGGCTATAAGCCAAAAGTGAAAATTGAAGAAGGTATGAAAAGATTTATTGAATGGTATAAAAATGAGAAAGTCAAATAGAAAGTACTTTTCTATAAATATTTAGTTAGAGAAACACCATTTTCACATTTATTATGATTATTTTAGGATTATACAACATCTAAACATAATCTTTAAATATAGCCCTTAGTTTTTAATTATCATGAAAACTTACCTTAGTGTTATAATACCTTTATACAATGAAGAAAAAAATATATCTCCGCTTTATGATATTCTCAAAAAAGTTTTGGCAAAAATAGGAAAAAGCTATGAGATTATATTTGTAGATGATGGAAGCACAGATAACTCCCTTAAAGAATTACTAAAATTAAAAAACAAAGATAAAAATATCAATATAATACAATTCCAAAGAAATTTTGGAAAATCAGCAGGTCTAAATGCTGCCTTTAAAAAAGCTGTCGGAGATGTGGTTATAACAATGGATGCTGATTTGCAAGACAGACCTGAAAGTATTCCTAAATTGATAAATAAGCTAAATCAGGGATACGATCTAGTTTCTGGGTGGAAATATAAAAGGTATGATTCAATAGGAAAAAGATTTCCTTCAAAAATAATGAACAAAATTGCCAGAATTATAAGCGGGGCAAAAATACATGACTTTAACTGTGGATTGAAAGCATATAAGAATGAAGTAGTTAAGAATATCCAACTATATGGAGATTTACACAGATATGTGCCTGCACTAGCATATTGGAAAGGGTACAAAGTCGGAGAAGAAAAAGTAGAGCATAAAAAAAGGATATATGGAAAAAGCAAATATGGGTTAATAAGGCTGATGGGTGCTTTTGATTTGTTAACAATAAAATTCCTAAATAAATATGAAAAAAGACCACTGTATTTTTTTGGACCAATAGGTTTCTTATTCGCCCTGGGAGGAATATTATCAGGAATATACTTGGGTTTTCTTTGGTTGAAAGGGTATGGTATTGGCGATAGACCTTTGCTTATATTGTCTGTTTTATTGATTTTAATAGGAATTCAATTTATTTCAATGGGGTTTATAGGTGATATGATAACAAATATAGGAAAAAAAGACGAATACATTATCAAAAAAATACACTAGATTGCATTACCAAAAGATTAAAGCTTATAAAATTAAAACAAAAATGAATATTCTATACTTTGGCACTTATGAAAAAAACTATCCAAGAAATAAAGTTTTAATTGAGGGATTAAAAAAAAATAATGTTAAAGTAAGACAATGTCATATTCCTTTCTGGGAAAAGGTTGAAGACAAAACAGGAAAAATAAACAAGTTTTCTTTTGTTATTAATCTGCATATTGCACACATGAAACTTCTTTTTAAGCATTTTAAATACAAAAATCCCGATATTGTTATTGTTGGTTATATAGGGCAATTAGATATGCTTCTTGCAAGAATATGCTTTCCTAAAAAGAAGATTGTTTTTAACCCCATGATTTCTTTGTACGATACACTTGTCTTAGATAGAAAAATGATAAAAGCAAAAAGTCTTATTTCGAAAATAATAAAGTTTATAGACAAAAAAAGCTGCGATCTTTCAGACATAATACTTCTTGACACAGAAGAGCACTTGAAGTATTTTGAAAAAGAATTTAGGATAAGAAGGAAAAAATTGAGTAGGCTTTTTATCGGGGCTGATGAGAAAATATTTTATCCCAGAAAAGAAAAAGAAAGAAAAAGAAAGAAGGTTTTATTTTATGGTAAATTTACTCCTCTACATGGAACCAAATATATAATAAAAGCGGCAAAATTGATGGAAAAAGAAAATATAACTTTTGAGATTATAGGGAAAGGACAGACCCACAATGATGATTTGAAGCTTGCAAAAAATATTAAAACAAGAAATATAAAATTTATTGATTGGGTTCCTTACAAAAAATTGCCATTGCATATTGCTGATTCTGATATTTGCCTAGGGGGGCATTTTGGCTCTGGAGAAAAAGCCAAAAGAGTTGTTCCAAATAAGGTTTTTCAGATTATTGCAATGAAAAAGCCCGTTATTGTCAGCGATTCATTAGCAAGCAGAGAGGCTGGTTTTATTGACAGAGAAAATGCTTTTTTTTGCAGAATGCGAGATGAAAAAGCAATAGCAAATTCCATAAAAGATTTGCTTAAAGATAAAAAAGTTAGAGAAAAGATATCTAAAAAAAGCTATTCGTTATTTAATAAAAAATATTCTACTAAAGCAATTGGAAAAGAATTTATCGATATTATAAATAGATATATGATAGGATAGACTTAAAATATAAAATAAATCTAAAGTATAAAATAATAAAATTATTTCATTAATTTTTTGTTTTTTTAATTTATTTGTTTATTTCCAATTTTTCCTTTACTAAAGTAGATGCCCTGTATAAGGATTTTACCGTACCAGCGTCTGACCAAAAACCACTAACAGTAGCAAAAGACATCTTGCCTTTTTTTATATAATAATTATTAACATCGGTTATCTCTAATTCGCCTCTTTCAGAAGGCTTTAATGTTTTTATTATATCAAAAACATCTGAATCATACATATAAAGCCCTGTTACACAATAGTTTGATTTGGGATTTTTTGGCTTCTCTTCTATAGAAGCAATTTTGTCTCCTTTTATTTCTGCAACACCAAATCTTGTTGGATCAGAAACTTTTTTTATAAAGATTTTTGCTCCTTCCTTAAAATCACTTGCAGCATGCTTAAAGTCATCCTCAAATATATTATCACCCAATATTACGGCAATTGGCTCATTATCAGCAAAATCCTCTGCCAAGTCTAAGGCTTGGGCTATACCTCCTGCTTCTTCCTGTATTTCGAATGTAAATTTTGATCCAAATTCTTTACCAGAACCCAATAATTCTAGAAAATGGCCTGCATGCCCTTTACCAGAAACAATCATTATTTGTTTTATCCCCATATTCATTAATGTTTGTAATGGATAATATATCATTGGTTTATCATATACTGGTAAAAGATGTTTATTTGTAACTTTTGTCATTGGCAATAGTCTGCTGCCTGAACCTCCTGCTAAAATTACTCCTTTCATTTTCTTTCCTCCGGTTTTATTTCTGCGATATAAGCCTTTAATGCTTCTTCCCAAGGCCTCATATTATCTAATTTATTATTATTTAATATAGAAAAGGCCGGCCTTTTTACTTTACTATTAAGCTGTGCTGACGTTATTGGCTTAATCTCTTTTTTTACGTCTGCTAATTTCAAAATTTGCTTTGCAAAATCGTGCCAAGAGCAGCTTCCTGAATTTGTTAAATGGTATATCCCATAAGGCTTTTTTATTATCTCCTTTAGTTTATTTGCTACATCTACAGCATAAGTCGGGCTTCCTATCTGGTCGTTGACAACCTCTAAAAATGGCTTCCCTTCTGCAGCCCTTAAGATGGCTTCTACAAAATTTTTTCCGTGCTTTCCAAACAGCCATGATAACCTTATTAAATAATAGCTTTCGCATTTTTCAATTAATCTTCTTTCTCCAAGATATTTTGAAGCTCCATAAACATTTATTGGATTTTGTTTGTCATCTTCATCATATCCCTTTTTCTTTCCGTCAAAAACATAATCTGTTGAAAAATGTATTAGCTTTGCATTAGCCTTCCGGCACGCCAATGCTATATACCCAACAGCCTCGCCATTTATCTTAAAGCAGAACTCTTTTCTATCTTCGCAAGCATCAACATCAGTATAAGCAGTACAATTTATAACTAATTCTGGTTTAAGCTTAGTAATCTTTTCAATCACAATCTTTTCATTTGTAACATCCAAATCATCGATGTCCCATTTTATTGCATCTGGAAATACTTTGGTAACTTCATTCCCGAGAATACCTTTATAACCAAGAATCAAAACTTTCATTTTTTTAATTTTCTCCACCATTCTTCATTGGCCTTATACCATTGGATTGTTTCTTTTAGCGCATTGTTAAAATTAAATCTTGGTTTCCATCCAAGTTTGTTTATTTTTTCACAATTAACAGAATACCTAAAATCATGGGCTAGCCTGTCTTCAACATGATCTATAAAAGATTCGTCCTTTCCCATTTCTTTTAGTATTTTTTTAGTCAACTCAATATTGGGTATCTCATTTCCTCCACCTATATTGTATATTTCTCCTATTTTTCCATTTTTACTGATAAAATCTATAGCTTCACAATTATCAACCACATATATCCAGTCTCTTACATTCATTCCTGTACCATATAACGGAACTTTCTTATTTTCTATCAGGTTTGTTACAAATAAAGGAATTACTTTCTCAGGATATTGGTAAGGGCCATAATTATTAGAACTTCTTGTTATTATAACAGGAAGATTGAAAGTTATATTATAGCTTCTTGCTATCATTTCTGCAGCGGCTTTTGAGGCAGAATAAGGGCTGTTTGGCTTTAGAATATCTGTTTCTTTAAAAGAGCCATTTTTTATGCTTCCGTAAACTTCATCAGTGCTTATGTGA
Source organism: Candidatus Woesearchaeota archaeon (assembly GCA_003564925.1). GTDB lineage: Archaea > Nanobdellota > Nanobdellia > Woesearchaeales > PXDW01 > PXDW01. The sequence goes on from PXDW01000054.1 coordinate 5,326, forward strand.
ATAAAACGTTTTATCTTATTGTTCCTGGCAGATTCGAGCAAAACATGTGTTCCCAGCACATTTGTTTCTGTAAATATCATAGGGCCCTTTATAGAATTATCAACATGCGATTCTGCAGCAAAATTAAAAACAATATCTATATCTTTCATTATGCTTTCAACTAGGGCCTTATCACAAATATCTCCTTTGATAAAACTATAGTTTTCATTATTCTCAAATTCCTTCAGATTATCGATGTTTCCAGCATATGTAACGTTGTCTAAATTAATTATTTTATCTTCTGGATATTTTTCAAGCCAATATTTACTAAAATTCGTTCCGATAAATCCGCATCCGCCTGTAATTAATATTTGCATATTCCCACCTTCATTAATATTTTTTATATGATTTTAAATTTTGAATTCTTTTCGCTTTCATGCCTTATTTCATCAACCTTTTCTTTTTTGCCTTTCCCAGCATATAACTTATCTGGCAGGTTAATGCTCATACTTCCTTCTTTGCTTATTGATTTATAGCCATGAACAACACCTGGAGGAACTATTACAGAAACCCTGTTGCTTTGTCCAACGATTAGCTTCATCTCTTTTCCATAAGTTTGTGAGTCTTTTCTGTTATCCCATAAATACAATTCAAAATCGCCATAAAGGGCAAAAACAAAAAAATCTGTCTGGTATTCATGCTCATGCGGCCCCCTTATTTTATTAAAATTTGTATGCGATATATAGCTCATTGCAGCTTCAAAGTTTTGTTCGTCTTTCCTATAAATTTCTGAGAGCCAGCCCCTTTCATCTTCAAAACTCTTTAATTCCTTTATTATTACTCCTTTTATTTTTTCCATAAATCCCATAAAAGAAAACCTATTTAAATAAGTTGTTGTTACTATAGTAATAATAAAGTATTACTGATTTATAAAAATTAGGGAATGCTATAAAACTAAAATAAAAAATAATAAACAAGAATAAACAATAATGAAAACCAGAGTTTCAATATCCATAGATAAAGAAATACTATCTAAATTAGATAAAGAAATCGATAATGTTTCTATATTTTCCAGATCCGGCGCTATTGAAAAAATAATAGAAAAGCATGTTTCTGAAAAAAAGAAAGCAGTTATTCTTGCAGGAGGCCCTCCAAATAATTTGTTTGTTAAAGAGGAAAAAACATACAGGCCTTTGTTGAAAATAAGAGGAAAGCCCCTTATTCAGGATATAATTGACAAACTTAAGAGATCTGGATATAATGATATACTAATTGTTGGCTCAAAAGAAGTTCTTTCAGAGATTTATAAGAATATAGGAGAATCGGGTATTGTTTATGTTGAGGAAAAATTACATCTGGGGACTGCAAAAACCCTTCAATTATGCCAGGAAAAAATTAAAAGCACATTTCTTTTTGTGCCGTGCGATCATTATTTTGATATTGATCTTAAAGAGATGGAAAAATACCATAAAAAAAATCAAGGAGTTTCTACTCTTGTTGTATACTCGGGAACAAAAAACGCATGGGATAAGAGCTCTATCGTTGAGTTAGAGGGTAATTTAATAAAAAGCTATATTGAACATCCAAAAAAGAAAAGCTCTTTTTTAACTTCACTTCTTATCGGCTTTGCTGAGCCTGAAATATTTGATTACATACCAAAAGCAAACTTATCTTATTCCCTGCAGGAAGATGTATTTCCTGAAATAGCAAAAAACAATAAGTTAATAGGGTACTTATTTTCAGGAGAGTGGAATAATATACATTCAATAGAGGACGTAAAGGAAGTATAAAATGAACAAGAAACTAAAATTTGTCTTGCAGACAATTTTTGTCTTATCAATATTCTACTTTATGTTTTTGCAGGTTTATAAAAATTGGGACTCCTTGAGAGAATATGATTGGAAATTCAATTATTTTTATCTTATATCTTCATTCATTGTTCTTGTAGTTTATTATTTTCTCATATTTTTTGGCTGGCACATAATCCTAAAAAAATTAAAGGTTAAAATAAAATTCTTTCAGACTATTAAGATAAGAGCCATTTCTGAGCTTGGAAGATATATGCCTGGAAAAGTTTGGCACTTGCTTGGCAGAGTGTATTTTACAAAAAGGATGGGTCTATCTACTATAAAAATAGTCACAAGCTTTGGTCTTGAACTCGCATCCAGTATAATAGCTGGCCTAATGGTTTTCTTGATTTTTTTCCCTTTTTTTATAAAAACAGATTTAACAATTAATTTTCTCCCTTTTCTTATTATTGGAATTCCTCTAGGCCTAATATGCATTCATCCAAAAATTCTAAACAGTATATTAAATTTTGGATTAAAAATAATAAAAAAACAAAGAATTAATATTGAACTTAAGTATAAGGATATGTTGATGCTGGTTTTGATGTATTGTTCATTCTGGCTTGTTGTAGGGTTTGGTTTTTTTCTTTTGATTAACTCAATTTATTCAATTCAATTTTCAAAAATTTTTATAGTTGTTTCGATTTATGCTATCGGTTGGGTTATTGGTTTTTTGAGTTTGATAACTCCTGGAGGGATAGGGGTAAGGGAAGGTGTATTGGCTGGCTTACTAGCCTTATATATGCCGCTGCCCATTGCCATTATAATATCTTTTGTTTCAAGAATATGGAGCATTGCAGTTGAGCTGCTCCTCGCAGCAGCTTTTTTTAGGGTAAAAACTTAAAAATTTCAAATAAAAAGATATTGAAATATTAATGAATTAAAATTACAATAAATATTTAAAATCAATAAATTTAAGATATATCATATTAAATTATATATTGAAATAAAACAATCTTCTTGTTCCTATTGTGAGCCTGTAGTCTTTTGTTCTTGGCTGTTTCCCAGATATCATTTCGTTTATGTTAGATACATTAAAGCTTCCGCCTTTTTTAAGTAGCATATAAACAAGCTGATTTTGTCCATGTATCTGTTCAAAAGCTATCTGTTTAAGTTCGAAATTGTTTGATATGTATTCCCAGCTTGGTTTTTCCATTATATTCATTCCCCATTGATAAACAAATATCCATTCAACATTTCTTTCATTAATTGCAAATTCGATTGCTTCGGGCTTGTCAGGCATTGCGGGGTATCCCTTTCTTTCTGAATGCCATAAAACGCCATAGCTTTGATGAGATGGAAATAACATTCTTGATTCTGGTTGTGAGTTTAATTTTATATACTCCCCTGCTACATCAAGACCGATAAACTGAGTATCAAACATTCTGTTCTTAGCATCTACAGAATGAGAATAAAGTGGAAAAAAGAAAGCAACCATTACTGCAAAAAAAATAACCATATTTATATATTTTATATTCACAATTTTTTTTACATTTGTAGCTACAACAACAAACAAATATGAAATCAGGATTATTATCAGAGGAGCGACAGGATACTGGTGGTAATTATGTCCTGAAAGCTTATAAGACATTACAAAGAACCAAATTATAGAAGCAACAAAATACGATAAAACAAATCTATATCCTACATGGTCTTTATCTCTAAAAAAGAAGTAAAGCATTATTATTAGTCCTACGAGCGCAAATATTAATCCTAAGATTGTATAATTGTCATTAGCATAGGACTTTAATATTTCCCAAAATTGCTGAGTAAAAGTCGTTCCAAACTTAACAACCACATCTGCAGCAACAGAGTTTAATCTTACAGCCATGATTCTTGTGTATAATATCCATAAAGGGGTTAAAAGTAAAAATAATATTCCAATTATATATTGCTTAAGAAATTTCTTAAATTTTTTTAGGTTAAAAACTCTGTCAAATGGAAAAATTGCAAGCATTGGAAGTGCCATTACTGCAAAACTGTATTTTGTTAATATTGATAAAGATAGAGATAAAGTAAATATAACCATATATTTCATTTTTGGATCTTCCCTCCAAATCAAGAAAAAATAGATTGAAGCCATCATAAAAAACAGGGAATGGTTAATCAACTGAACTTGCCTTCCGAAGAACACATATAAGGGATTAATTGAAGCAATAAGAGCTGTAGTTAAGGCAATATCCTCTCTTTTGAATAATTTTTTCATTATTAAATAAAAGAAAAATATCACTCCTAACATAGAAAACACACTAACTAAACGAGCTAATTTTAAGCTGGGCCCAAATATCCTAAACAAAACTCCTACAATAATAGGGGTTGTTGGAAATGTATCTGTATGTGCCCCATCGAGATGCGTATTTATGTCGGTTTCTTCATATCCAAGATGTGGATAATCATTAGCTGGTATAAAAAATCCATATTTAAAAAAACCATCTTGTGCAAAGTTTCTTGCTTCTGTTAAATAGTGGACTTCTTTCCAATTATGATAGCCAACAACAGGGTAGTCTATATGGTATATTCTAAGATTAAATCCAAGGATGATGATAGCTACAAGAACAAGCCAATTCCAATTTTGTTTAAGGAAATTAGAAAATCCGGTAATATCAAATTCAGAATCCTCTTTTTTATTTTTTATTTTCTTATTCATTTGGTTTTTGTATTTTAATAAAATATATAAATATTGCTAATTTAGTTTAAAAAATGAAAAAGCTGTTTGTAGTCATACCTGCTTATAACGAAGAAAAGAGTATAAGTTATGTCATTAAAGATTTAAAAAAAAGCAATTATAATAATATTATTGTTGTAGATGATGGATCAAAAGACAAAACATTTGATATAGCTGAAAGAGAGAAAGTAAAGGTTTTGAAGCATATTATAAATCTTGGCCAGGGAGCTGCCTTAAAAACAGCAATCGATTATGCAATTGATAAAGGGGCTGAAATTATAGTAACTTTTGATGCTGATGGGCAACATCGTGTTCAAGACATAGGTAAAATGATTAAGCCTGTGATGAAGAGAGAGTTTGATATTGTTCTTGGATCCAGATTTCTAAAAAAGAATAGAAATACTCCTTTTATAAGAAAAGTTTTTCTTAAAGGGGGTGCAATAATTATATTTTTAATGTATGGTATAAGACTAACAGACTCCCATAACGGACTCAGGGCCATGTCTAGAAAAGCAGCACAAAAAATTGAGATAACTAGCAATGGAATGGAACACGCTTCGGAAATACTTGAACAAATAAAAAAGAAAAGATTAAAGTATAAGGAAGTTCCAGTAAATATTAGATACACGGATTATTCGATAAAAAGAGGGCAAAGTACACTTAACAGTTTTAAGATATTATTCAAAATGATTATAAAATGGTTAACAAGGTGATATGAATGTCTATACAACCTATCCAGATTATTGTGGTTCTTTTTTCATTATTTGCTATAAGTAGAGTTTTTTTAAGGTATAAAGATAAAAAACTCACAATAAACCAGTTTATATTTTGGTGTATAATTTGGGCTGGTTTGATAACCCTTACTTTATTTCCTAAACTGACTTCACCATTGTCAAGAATATTGGGTGTGGGCAGAGGTTCAGATATTTTTATATATCTCGGAATAGCGCTTCTTTTCTACATAGTTTTCAGAATATATGTAAAAACAGAAGAGCAAGATCAAAATATAACAAAACTTGTAAGAGAGCTGGCAAAAAAGAAAAAATGAATATCTTAATTCTTTCTGAATACTTTCCAAGCTCTGAAAAAGCAAATCTTACGGGAGGAGTAGAGGCAAGAGCATTTAATGTTGCAAAAAGATTAGCTAAAAAAAATTGTGTAAAAATAATAACCTCTTGGAAGAAAGGAGAAAAAAGATATGATAAATTTCTTAATTTTGAAGTATACAGAGTTGGACCAAACCACCCTTACTCTCATTCAGGAAGCATTTTTTCCAGATTTAAACTGGTAAATGCTGCTATTAAGAAAAGTGTTGACATTGGTGATATAGATGTGGTTGATGGCTATAGTTATTTAATGTATATGGCAGCTTATAAAATCGGAAAAAGATTAAGAATACCTTCTGTAATAACCTACCATGAAACATGGATTGGCAGCTGGATAAAAAATAAAGGTCTAGTAACGGGTATTTTTGGCGAGATATGGGAAAGGCTTGTTTTGAAGAAAAAATTTGATAAAATTATTTCAGTCAGTGATTTTACAAGAAAAAAATTAATCGAACTTGGAAAAAAGGATATTGATGTAGTTCCTAATGGTGTTGATATTTCAGGCTTTAAAAAAATAAAGGCAAAAAAATTTTCTGAGCCAACAATATGCTGCATCAATAGATTAACGCCAAAAAAAAGGACAGAAGATATAATAAAAGCCATTAGTATTGTAAGGATAGAGATTCCAGATATAAAATTAAAGATAATTGGAAAAGGGGTTGAAAGTGAAAATCTGAAAAGGCTTGTTCATGATTTGGGGGTTGAAAAAAATGTTGAGTTTCTTGGTTTCATGAATGATTACAATGATGTTATAATAACATTAAAATCAAGCCATGTATTTTGTTCTGCAAGTGTTGTTGAAGGATTCGGTATGGCGTTGATAGAAGCAATTGCCTGTGATGTTCCTTATGTCTGTTCAGATATAGAGCCGTTTAAAGAAGTTACAGAGAATGGTAAAGGAGGATATATATTTAAGGCTGAAAACTATAAAGATTTGGCTATAAAGCTCATTAGATTACTTAAAAATAAAAGAATCTATAAAGAAAAGATTTTAGAAGGGAGAATATTAATAAAAAAATATGGTTGGATTAATATAACAAAGCACATTGAAGAGATTTACAAAGACATATTATATTAAAAAAATACTCAAAAAAGTTTTAATATTTTAGTTTTAATATTTTAAAACTACCTTCCTATAGAAACATAATTGAAACCCAATTCTTTCATCTCCTTTGGATCATATATGTTTCTTCCGTCAATAATATTTGGTTGATTTAAGAGAGATTTAATATTTTTCATATCTAGCTCCCTAAATATGTCCCATTCAGTTGCTATAACTATCGCATCACATCCTCTAGCTGCATCATAAGGTGTATTGAAGTATTCAACATTTTTCAATATTTTTTTTGCATTTTCCTGCGCTACAGGATCGTATGCTGCTATTTTTGCCCCTTGTTTCTGCAACTCTGTTATTATAGTCAATGAAGGTGCTTCCCTGATATCGTCTGTTTTAGGCTTGAAAGCCAGTCCAAAGACAGCTATCTTTTTATTTTTTAAATCTTTAAGCAGTTTCTTTATTTTAGGAATCAAGTATCTTTTTTGCTCTTCATTAACAGATTCTACAGATCTTAATATCCTGAGATCAAGGTCATTAAAAGCCGCTGTTGCAATTAAGGCTTTTACATCCTTTGGGAAGCAACTTCCACCGTACCCAATACCTGCCTGTAAAAATCTTGGACCGATTCTGTTGTCAAGTCCCATCCCTTTTGCAACTGCTTTTATATTGGCTCCAACTTTTTCACATAAGGGGGCCAGTTCATTCATAAAGGATATTCTTGTTGCAAGCATTGCGTTGCTCGCATATTTTATCATCTCAGCACTAGCAGTATCAGTAACTAAAATAGGCCTGTCTGTTCTTTCAAGATGTTTGTATAGCCTTAATATTGTTTCTTTTGCTCTTTTTGTTGATGCGCCTATTACTATCCTGTCAGGAGCCATAAAATCCCTTATAGCACATCCTTCCCTTAAAAACTCTGGATTTGAAACAACATCAAAATCTATCTCTTTCTTTTGGTTTGTCCTTATTATCTTCTTAACATTTTCAGCTGTCCCAACAGGAACTGTACTTTTATCTACAACAACTTTATAATCATTCATATTTTCTCCAATAATTTTGGCAACATCATAAACATACTCAAGATTTGCATGATTCTCTTCTCCTGTAGGTGTTCCAACAGCTATGAATAATATCTCACAATCTAATACAGGTTTTGCTGTATCTAAAGTAAATTTCAGCCTTTTCTCAGATATATTCCTTTTGAATAATTCTTCTAATCCTGGCTCGTATATTGGGCTAATTCCCTCTTTTAACATATTTATTTTATTTTTATCCACATCGGCTATTATTACATCATTGCCTAGTTCTGCCAAGCAAGTTCCTACAACCAAACCAACATATCCTGCCCCAAAAACTCCTATTTTCATTTGCTCTCCTATTTTTTTATTATTTTTTTTATTTTTATTTTAGGTTATAAATGTTTTTATTTAAATATCTTACCTTTATCTTACCTTATCCGATATATTTATATATCTAATTGTATTTTTAATAAAATAATGAAAAAGAAGATATCGATAACCATAAATGAAAAAACTTTAGAAGATATAGATGGAATTATCGATAACATATATATAAGGAACAGAAGCCAGGCAATTGAATATCTGGTTAATAATTCGCTGGGTGAAAATAAGGTTGCTGTTATATTATCTGGAGGTGATGAAGAGTCTTTGAGAATAAGCGAAAATGAATACAGAATAACAGCGAAATTAAACCACAAGACAGTTATAGAGAAAGCAATAAAAAAGTTGAGAGAGAATAATTTTAAAACAATCTATATAGTGGCAAGGCACAAAATATTAACAAGTATTTTTAGTATTGTGAAAGAAGGAAATTCCTATGGTGTAAAAATAAATTACATAGAGGAAAAAGATTCAAAAGGAACAGCGCAATCATTAAGGTTGGTAAAAGGTCTTATCAAATCAAATTTTATAGTTGTTTTTGGGGATATAGTTTTTGATAAGATAAATATTGAAGAACTGTGGAACAGTCATATTAGGATGAATGGCATAGCAACCTTAATGCTGACAACAAGCCCTGAGCCAAGCAGGAAAGGCATAGTGAAAATAGAAGGAAATAAAATACTTGATTTTTTACAAAAACCCGAAAAATCAGATATTTATCTAGGATTTAGCTCTATATTTGTATCAAGCCAGGAGATTTTTGAGTATTCTGGAAATTCATTAGAGAAAAACATATTTCCAAAATTAGCTGATAATGGCTTGTTGCATGGTCATCTCAGCTCTGAAAAAGAAAAGCACATACATACATTAGACGACATAAAGGTGTGATTTTGAGATTAAACAGAAAATAACAGAAAATTTTATAAAGAATTGTTTAATCCTTATTGTTGGACGGCCATAGCGGTCTGGTTCTACCCGTTCCCATCTCGAACACGGAAGTCAAGAAGACCCACGTTTTTGGCAGTACTGCAATGCGCGGGAAACCAAGAAAGCTGTCCGCCTTTATAATTCTATAAATTTTATAATTATTCCAAAAGCAATATAAGATCATATATATTTTACATAAAAAAATTCTGAATATTCTTAAATGTTATTACAATTTGTCTCTATGGTTATTTTCTTTTCTTTCTCATCAATATTTTTTATTATCTTATGGCCTTTCAGCTTTTCCTTTATATCCTTCCAGGAATTTTTTTTCAGTATGTTTTTTAGATCTTTTATCAAAGAATCTATAAGCTGGTAATTATGATAAATGAATTCACCTTTCATTGTGTTTTCTTCAGCCATAGATTCCAAATGTTTTATTGTTTTCTCTTGCTCATCCTGTATTCTTTTAATCTTGTCAAGTTTTAAATCATGCCTTGTTTTGGCTATATTTTCCAAAGAGCCATATTTGCTCTCTATAGCTTTGTTGAAAGAGTCGTGTTTTTCAAATTTTAGATTTTTAAATTGGGTGAGTTTGAAAGGAACAATATCACCATTCTCGTATATGCCCGGTTCGGGTTTATTTTCCAAGAATTTTTTAATATTTAGGTATAATTTTTTAATTTCTTTATCATCCAATTCTTTTTTGTTCTTATCTAATTTAGCCAATAAACAAACCTCTTCTGAGTATACTCCTCCAAGTCCAAGATCGACAGCTAATGTTTTTACAATAGAATCCATCTTTGATTTTTCAATCAATTCTTTTAGTTCTTTTTCTTTTATTTTAAAAAGATTATAAGGCCTCTTGGGATAATCATAAATATTTCCTTTTTTTATTTCTCTTTGGCTCCATTTTTGGACAGATAAAGAGCCGATAATTTTGTAATCGCTTCGGCAAAGAACTATATTGCCTTTGCTGAATAATTCAATTATCAAATAATATTTTTTTTCTTTTTCAAACTCAAACTCAATTATTCTTTCAGATTCCAGCTGCCTTATTTTTCTCAATCTTGAATTATTTAGGTATTTTCTTAAAAACATCCCAAAATTTGATGGGTTTCCATATTCTTTTTTATGCTTGGTTATGAAAATCAAGTTTGACAAAACAACCTTAAGGAAAACTTTTCCCTTGCCAGGGATATGCAAGTCCAAAAGCAATTCATTCCTGTAATGGTATACTTTATTGATTTTTGCATTTTTCAATATTAAAAACTCTCTAACAAGAAACTTCAAGTCCAAGCTGCTAAGCTCTTTTTTCATATTCTAAATTAAAAAGAGGAAGTATATAAAGGTATTTAGAATAAAAGGGTATTTAAAAAAATTAGAAATTTAGAAAAGATTAAATAGTTGGGCCATAAATATTGTTTTATGAAAAAAATTGAAAGTCTAAATTTAGGAAAAAAAGTTGCTGTTATATGCCCGCATGATGATGACGGAATAATTGGGTGTGGCGGCTTATTAAGAAACATAAAAGCAAAGAAATACGCGGTAATTTTAACAGATGGCTCTTTAGGATATTCTGATATAAAACAAAAAAATATAATTGTTGGTATTAGAAAAAAAGAGGCTAAAAAAGCCTATGATTTAATTGAAACAGAAACAGTATTCCTTAATTTTCCCGATATGTCATTACATCCATATAGATGCTGGAAAACACCTGATGGAAAAGAAGGAGGATATCTTAAATTATTGAAGACATTAAAGAAGATACAGCCAGACACCATTTTTATTCCAAACCATTTAGATAGGCACCCAGACCATAAAGCTGGATATGACCTGGCTTTTGTCTGCTCTTTCCAAATGCAAGAGCCTGTTGCAGCAGATTTTAAAAGAGTAAAAAAGCTTAAAAACATATTCATTTACAAAGTTTGGGATAATTTGGAAAAAACTACGCATTTTTTTGATATTGGAAAAAAGGAAAAGACAAAAAAACACGAATCTTTATCAGAATTTAAAAGCCAGGAAAAAATTTTGAGGAGCCTTAATCTGGATATAAAAAAAGAAGAATTTCAAAAGATATGAGATAGTTTTAAGCACTGGACATTCTCAAGTGAAGTTTATAAACATAAGATGGTTTTTTAATCTTATGAATTTGTTTGAAAAAGCAAGAATTCTTGGTAATGCTGGAAAGTGGGATAGCTGTGGGCCCAAATCGTGCGAGGTAAATGTTGAAGAGGGTTTAGGAGGTATTTATTATGCCCAATCTGAGAACAAAAAGTGCAAAATATTCAAGACACTTATGGAAAATAGCTGCAGCTTTGATTGTAAGTACTGTTCTAATTCTTCATCATGCAAAAAAAGTAAAGCCAAATATGAGCCTGAAGAAGTTGCTTCTTTATTTGATTACCTCAAAAAAGCTGTTGGAGTAGAAGGCCTATTCCTAAGCTCTGCAATCTCTTCTGATCCTGACAGAGTAACAGAAAAAATGCTTGAAGCAGTTAGGATTATTAGATATAAGCAAAACTTCAAAGGCTATATCCATTTTAAGATTCTTCCCGGAACATCTTATGAGCTGATAAAGCAAGCTTCTGAGCTAAGCAACAGGATGAGCATTAATTTGGAAACTCCAAACAACTCTATTATGAATGAATTGAGCTCATGCAAAGAATATAAGACCGATATTCTGAAAAGGCAGGCATGGATTTCAAAAATGAGGCTTAGTTCGGGGCAAACAACACAGATGATTATAAATAAATTAGCAACTGACAAGGATTTTTTAAAGATGGCTGACTGGGAATATAAAAACTTCAAAATAAAAAGAATGTATTATTCAGCATTTAAGCCTATAAAAGGCACGCCATTAGAAAATGAAAATCCGGAGACTTTACTCAGGCAAAACAGCCTTTATAATGTTGACTTTTTGATTAGAGACTATAATTTTAAATTAAGAGAATTTGATGGTGTTATGGTTGATGGTATGCTTCCTAAGGAAGACCCTAAACTGGCTCTTGCAAAGGCAAACTTTGAAGGGGCTATTGATATTAACCAATCTGCCTATGAAGAATTGATAAGAGTTCCTGGAATAGGCCCGAAAACAGCAAAAAGAATTATAGAAAGAATCGCTAAGAATGAAAAAATTAGAAAATATGAGGACCTGCAAAAGCTAGGTTGTTGGGTAGAAAGAGCAAAGCCTTTTATTGAGATTGAAGGGAAAAGACAGACTAGTCTGGTAGAATTTTAGCCGAATCAAAGTCTTAAATATAGATAATTTACTTAACTGTTACGCTCTTAGCTAGATTTCTTGGCTTATCTATTGGCAATCGTTTGTTTAGAGCAATATAATAGGTTAGAAGCTGCCCGAAAGTTGTTGCAAGAATTCCAAACTTTCCGTCATTTTCTGTCTCAATCTTAAAGTCGCCGCTTAATTCGTTTGAAACAATGATTGTTTTGGCACCTCTTGACTCTACTTCTTTTGTGTTTGAAACCATGTCATAATCTTTATTGCTTATTAGGCTTATAACAGGGACTCCCTCTTCTATTAAAGCGAGTGTGCCGTGTTTGAGCTCTCCGCCCATCATTCCTTCTGCGTGTATATATGATATCTCTTTAATCTTTAATGCGATCTCTCTGGCTACAGGATAGCTCAGTCCTCTTCCCAGTATGTATAGGTCTGGCTTATTGTGTATTTCTTCTGCTAATTTCTTTATTATTTCAGCCTTATCAAGAACACCTCTTATCTCATCAGAAATATTATCCAAATTAACTTTATAACTGAATTCTTTAGCAACTCTTAAAAGCAAAACAGCCTGATTAATAAAAGACTTTGTTGCTGCAACACAAACTTCTTGTCCTGCCAAAATATTGATAGAGGCATCAGACATTCTCTGTATAGATGAGTATGGAACGTTAACTATAGAGAAAACTTTTGCCTTTTTGTCGATACAATATTTAAGAGCCTCTATAACATCCATTGTTTCTCCGGACTGAGTTATAGGTATTACTAAGGTGTCTTTATCTACTGTTGCAAAATGCTGGAACTCTGAAGCTACAAGGGTCTGGCTCTCAACACCGCATTTATGAAGATAGTAAGCTCCCAGCAAAGAAGCGTGATAGCTTGTTCCTGCTGCAATAAACAAAACTTTTCTTGATTTTTTAATCATGCTTACTAATTTATCAAAATTATCTTTCTGCTCGTTTTCCAAAGAAACTAAAAGCCTTTTTGCAACCAATGGCTCTTCCATAATCTCTTTTATCATATAATGCTCAAATTTATCGATATTTGACTCGTCTTGCTCCCATTCAAATTCTTTTATTGTTTTATTTTTTTCTTTTCCCAATCTGTCAAAAAATGTATAGCCGGATTCGGAAACTTCAGCAAATTCATCATTATCAAAAAAAATAGCTTTGCTTGTAAGATCTGAGAAAGCATAAACATCAGAAGCCAGCAAAAATCTATTATCTGATAGTCCAAGAACTAGGGGCGAGTCGCGTTTTATAGCATATATTTTTTTTTCAAATTTATGCATTAACAAAACTGCAAAGGTTCCTTCAGCATCTTTGATAAAATCCTTTATAGCTTCTTTAATGCTTAGATTGTTTTTAAGCTTGTCCTCAAAATAGTGTGCAATAACTTCAGAGTCTGTCTCAGACAAAAAATTGTATCCTTTTTTTATCAAATCATTTTTTAATTTTAAAAAATTATCCAGAATTCCGTTATGCACTATAACTATCTCTTTATTTTGAGAAAGATGGGGATGAGAATTTTTGTCTGTTGGTTTTCCGTGCGTGCTCCATCTTGTATGCGCCATTCCACATGAGCCTTCAAGCTCCAAAAAGTTTAACTTTTTGTTGATTGAGTCTATTTCTCCTGCACCTTTTTTTATATTGATTGAGCCGTTGTTATAAACTGCCATACCTACTGAATCATATCCCCTATACTCGAGCCTTTTTATTCCCTTCAAAAGCAGCTCTGAAACATTTTCATTTGCAATAGCACCAAATATTCCACACATTCAACCCACCTTTTGTTAATATATCTTATAATTGTCTTGTAATATCTTTTACAAAAGCATATATCACATATTTTTTACCAAATTATACTATGTCTTTTTTCACAACCTCTCCCGGCAAAGTTGTTTTTTTAGAGTATATTTTTCTTCCCGGATAAACACAGGTATTTATTCCTGTATGAACTTTGTGGCCAATAACCCCGCCGTATTTTCTTCTGCCTGTGTCTATAAGAACACCATTAACAACAGATTTTATATTGCTGTTATCATGCCTCAAATTAGCTACAATTGTTCCTGCACCTAAATTGGATTTTTGCCCTATAACAGAATCTCCAACATAAGAAAGATGAGCGATATTAGTATCATCCCCAATTACTGAATTTTTTATTTCAACAGCATGCCCTATGTGGCAGTTATCTCCTATAGATGTTGATCCCCTTATATAGCAGTTAGGCCCTATCTTGCAGCCTTCTCCAATTACAACATTGCCTTCTATGTAAGTTCCGGATTTTAAAAACGTGTTTTTTCCTATTACAGCATTTCCTTTTATAACAACGCCTTTTTCTATTTTTCCAAGTCTTTTATTTTTTATCCTACTGAGAAAAAATTCATTGGCTTCTAAAATATGCCAAGGATACCCAACAGCAATCCATTTTCTTGTCTTAACACAAAAAACCTTTTCATTTCTTGCCAGCTCAGTAATTGCATCAACAATTTCATACTCTCCCCTTAAAGATTTTTTTATGTTTTTTAATATTGAGAATATTTTTTCATCGGCTTTGTACAAACCTGTGTTTGCCATATCAGAAACAAATTTCTTTGGCTTTTCAATTATTCCAGACAAAAGGCCTCTTTCAATATTAAGAACGCCATATTTTTCAGGGTCAGAAACTTTCTGGCCAAGAACAGCATACTTGTGCTTCATGCATCGCTTTATATCTTCTCTTGAAAATATATCATCAGCATTCATTATAAAAAAATTTCCCTTCAAAAAAGGTTCGCATTGTAAAACAGCGTTTCCCGTACCACAAATATCTTTTTGTATTATGTAGCTTATCTTGATTCCCTTATAGCTATTCCCAAAATAATTCATTATTTTCTCTTTTTCATAATTTACAACAATAAAAACCTCATCTACTATCCCTGCCAATGAATCTAGGTTATATGATATTATAGTTTTGTTTGCTATTTTTATCATTGGTTTAGGGGTTATCTCGGTTAAGGGCATCATTCTTGTTCCTTTACCAGCAGCCATTAGTATTGCTTTCATTTTTTAAACTCCTCTCCAATTTCTTCTGCATAGTTTTTTATATCTTGTGGGTTCTCGCCCTCTACTAAAACTCTAACTAAGTTTTCAGTCCCTGAATAACGTACATGAACCCTTCCTTTTCCTTTTAACCTATTCTCAACTTCCTTTATTTTTTTCAAAACTTCGGGGAGGTCCTCAATAGGCTTTTTTTCCTCAACACATAAATTCAGCAGTACTTGCGGAAGTTTTTCCATTTTTGCGAGTTCAGAAAGATTTTTTCCGCTGTCTTTTATTATATTCAAAACATGGAGAGCAGCTATTGTCCCGTCTCCTGTTGTTGAATTATCTAGAAAAATCAGATGTCCTGAATTTTCTCCCCCAAAATTATATCCGTTTCTTTTCATCTCATCAAAAACATATCTGTCTCCAACATCAGTTCTGACTACTTCTATATTGTTTTGTTTCATTAATATATCCAGCCCGATATTGCTCATTACTGTCGATACAAGAGTGTTTTTATTTAACCTGTTCTGTTTTTTTAATTCTAATGCACAAAGAGCCATTATCTGGTCTCCATCTATTTCATGACCTTTTTCATCAACAAATATTACACGATCAGCATCCCCATCAAGCGCTATACCTAAGTTCGCTTTTTGCTTAAGCACTTCTTCCTTTAATTTGTCTGGATACAATGAACCAGCCTGTTTATTTATATTTAGGCCGTCGGGCTGGTTATGTATAGGTATAACTTCGGCACCAAGCTCCTTAAATATTTGGGGCGAGACATGATAAGCTGCTCCGTGTGCGCAGTCAACAACAACCTTCAATCCCTTCAAAGAGTTATTATTTATTGCAGCTTTTGCAAACTCAATATATCTTCCTTTAGCATCATCAATCCTATATGCTTTACCTATCTTATCTGCTATAATATGGTCATGGTTGAAATTATTTGAAAAAACAAGCCCCTCTATTTTTTCCTCTATTTCATCTGAAAGCTTATGCCCGTTTTTATCGAAAAATTTTATTCCGTTATGCTCTGCTGGGTTATGCGAAGCTGAAATAACAATGCCAGCATCGGCTGCAAATGATTTTGTTAGGTGTGCTATTGCGGGAGTTGGCATAGGGCCAACTAAAAGAACATCAGCACCCATAGAAGTGATTCCTGAAGTTAATGAATACTCAAGCATATATCCGCTAATTCTTGTGTCTTTTCCAATCAATATTGTGGGCTTATTCTTTCCGTTTCCTAGAACTATTGCAGCTGCCTTGCCAAGTTTTAAAGCCATGTCTGCTGTCATAGGGTGTTGATTTGCTATCCCCCTAACCCCGTCAGTCCCAAAAAGCTGTCTCATCAGTAATCTTCAATAGCAATGATTTATATACTTAATTCAAAAATCTTTTATAATAAAAAACAAAAATAAGCAATTATAAGAATTATTTTATCATATTAAAGTTTATTTTTACTTAATTTTAAAAATAGATTTATAATATAACTTATTTGAATAAAAATAAAAATATTAATCATTTTATTATTATATTATATTATAGAAAACTATATAAATATTATAAATTTTTTTATAATAATGAAATCTTATTTAGTTAAAGAAAAAGAAGGAAAGCTTTATTATAGCCCGGGCATAATATTGGAAAATCATGAATCATTAAATTTAGTAAATCATAGCATAAGGATAAAGATTCTCGAGATTTTGAGCAAAAAGCCAATGTATCCTGCAGAGCTCGCAAAAGATATGAAGCTGCATGAGCAAAAAGTTTATTACCATATAAAGCAGCTGTTAAATGCTGGAATACTTGAAATTGTTGAAAAAAAAGAGATAAGGGGGACTGTTGCAAAAAAATTCTTCCCAAAAGAAATGAATTTTTCTGTTTCTTTAAGCAGCGAATGGGCTCCACTTGCACAACTAGTTAAGGAAAAAGATTCAGAGGTAATAAATTTTTTTGAGCCATTTATAAAAGATGGGATATTGAATGCAAAGATTGTTGTAGGCAGCCCGGATCCGCATGGCCCGCATAAAGCAAGGGCAAGAGACGGACACTATGCCATTGATTTAGCCTTGTTTTTGGGGAGTTTATGCAGCTCTGAAAATGATTTCACAGTTAATTTAGATGTTGATACGGACTTAAAAGATTCCGGAAACTTAATTGTTGTAGGAGGTCCGGTAACCAATCTAATCTGCCAAAAAATTAACGATTTCCTTCCTGCAAAGTTTTCGGATAAAAAGCCCTGGGGCATTTCAAGCAATGGCAATAACTATGCTGAAGATACGAGCGGACTGATAGCAAGAATACCTAATCCTTATAATCCTGAAGCAAAAATAATAATCATAGCAGGCATCAGATATATAGGTACAAAAGCAGCTGTTATGGCTATAACAAAGTTTACAAAGAACATAATAAAAGATTTCCATTCCCAAAAAGAGTTCTACAAAATAATACAGGGTTTTGACATGGACGGGGACGGCAAAATAGATAATGTTGAAGTACTTGAGTAAATTATGAATAAAGATTTGAAACTATTCATTAATTTCATTTAAAAGCTTTGAAATCTTTCTCTTTTCATTTTTTAACATAATTAATTATTTTTCTAGAGATTTTAGGTATATATATTAAATAAAACTTTATATCTTGTGTTATTCTTTAGATTTATGTTTTTATGATTCTTTGCACGCGTTATAAATATTTTCAAATAATTGCTTGATTTCTTTTTTTGCTACAGAAGAAAAAGCCAGCCTTAACAAATTTCCCATAGCTATTACTCCTGTATCGTATTTCTCCAAAAGCTTTTGCCTTATATCCTCTGCATTTTTATTTTTTAATTTTATACACATAAAATATCCTGAATTATAAGGCAAGGCGCTAAAAAACTCTTCATACTTTTTATCTTTAAAGACTTCCTTAACTTCATCATATCTTTCTTTGAGTAGGTTAAATTTCTCTTCCTTTTCTTTTTCATAATTTTCAGAATTATACGCATTCAATAATAAAGACTGTGAAAGCATTGAACTATTTGATATATTTCCTCTTATTACTCCTGTTGTCTTGGACTCCAAAGCAGAATATAGGTCTTTATCTGCATTTTTCATATTATAAGTTATGAATCCTACTCTAAATCCCCAAACATAGTCTTCTTTAGTTGGCCCATCTATTTTAACGGATAAAACATTTTCATGTATATCCGCAAGATGGGCAAATATAGACTCTTTTTCTATTCCGTCTTCATATACTAATCCAAAATAAGCATCATCGCATAGCACAACTATTTTCTTTCCTTTCTTAGCCGATTTTTTTATTGCAGAAACAATATTTTTTGACTCTTCTATAGTTGGGCTGTAGCCTGTTGGATTGTTTGGGAAGTTTAGCAAAATTATTTTTTTATCTCCATCCGAATTAATCTTTTCTTCAAGACCAGATATATTAAACCTATTCTTATTGAATATTGGAAAAGTATCTAATTTTGCCCCATACGCATTCACAAAAGTTAAATTATAATTCCCCCAAAAATGATCTGGAATAATTATTTTATCATTTTCATTTATAAACATATATCCGGCCAAGCTTAGACCATGGGTAAGGGCATTTGTAACAACAGGGAGGCTAAATTTCTTTCCCTTCAAAGAAAAATTTTTTTCATAAAGCATTTCTTTCCATTTTTGCCTTAATTCTAGAACTCCAAAGCTCGGAGCATATGAAAATGCCTCTTGAGGACTTATATTAATCTGCTTTTCTATGCAAGCAAGCCTTATTGGAAGGCCATCATCGTCAACTCCTGCTCCGATTGTTGCATTTATCTTTTTGCCTTTTGCCTCGGCTGTCTGTCCCAAAATACCTTTCTTTGGAAAGAATATTGCCTTCCCCTTATCGCTGAGCAAATCAAAAACCACATTAGAATTATTTTTTATTTTTTTATTAAGTTTCTTGGCTTGTGGATTAATCTTATCCATTCATATATAGATAAGTTTGTTATATTTAAGTTTTTTTATTTTTTGTATTCACTATTTCTATATTATGGCCTTTATCTTTTGCTTCTATTAGACATACATCAAATATTTCTGCATCTAAGTTTTCCCTAATCTTTTCTTTGGGATATTTTCTTTTCTTAAGTCTTTTTTCAAGTTCTTTTATGTCGCATCTTGTTACATAGCATTTTTCAACATATTTTTTTGGAAGATAATGGGATAGGTGCGAGTCTATAACAACTTTTTTGTCTTTTTTTATCAATTCAACAAGGACGTTGTTGAGTTTTTTTACATCAATAATCCTGCATTTCCTTTCTTGGTCATAGCCTTCTTCTATGTTTTTTTCAGAAATAATCCTATTTACATCCAAATATCTGTATTTCAATTTATTTGCTAATTTTTTTGCAAATGCTGTTTTTCCTGTTCCTGGAGTTCCTGTTACAATTATAGCCATAAAAATAAAAAGAAAAAAGTATTATATAAATTTATCCAACATTATAGACAATTGCTATATTCGCGGTTATAGTTACATCACTCGGAAGAACCATTGCTGCTTCTTGTACAGCAGAATCTCCTGCCATCTCAGCCATAGCATACCTGTAGGGCATATAATGATAACTACTTTCTGTAACTGTTTTTATGCTTCCAAGCCTTACACCAAGACTTTCAGCAATAGTTTCTGCCTTGTCTTTTGCATTTCTTGTAGCCTCTGCCAAAGCCTGTTTTTTGTATTCCTGGTCTCTCTCTTTGCTCAAGCCAAAATTAATATTGTTTATCTGATTTGCTCCATTCTCCACAGCGATATCTACTATTTCCCCAACCTTTGTCATATCTGTTGTCCTAACTTTTAGTGTTTGTGTTGCTCTCCAACCTACACTTTCTCTTGTTCCTGAATCCCATGAGAATTCTTCACGAAGGTTTAGTTGTGTTGTTTCCATGTCGCTTTCTCTAAAGCCTTTATATCTCAATCCATCGACAATATCATTAATAACTTTATTTATGGAGTCCTGCGCCTCTTTTGCTGTTTCCTTAACAAAAGATGCTCCAACCCAAACCTCTGCTTCATCAGGCTCTACAGTTAACTCAGAATTTCCCTGGACATTTATAGTATTGCTCTCTTTGTCTTTTTGTCCAATTGTTATACAACCAGCCAAAATGAGTAAAGAAAAAGCAAAAAATACCGCCAATATTCTTAATATATTTTTTATTTCCATTTTACACCTCACTTATGATATATTAAATATAAAGTTAAATATATATTTATATGATATAGTAAGTTTTAATCTAAATTGAAACTATAAAACATCATCATGGATCTTTTTGAAATGAAGTATTTGTCTTTGGCTCAGGATTCAAAACAGGTTCGGCTGTGGCTTCTTTTTTTGTTTTGATTGACTTAAAAAACCTGATTTTGGAAAGCTGTTGTATCAAAATTAACCCAATAAAAATTACAAAGCAATAGGCTACCAAAAATAAAATAGAACTATAAACACTTGACATTGGTGTATTGAATAAAACTGCCTGTTTCAATAACTCTGATGCTATAACAAATGGGTTATATTGTGCTATATTTATTATGGTAGGTGGCATACTTTCTATTGGAAGTATAAGGTTCGACAATAATAAGAATAGAGACGCAATTGATATTGATGCAATAGATGCTGTTTCTTCCGAATTATAAAGGTGGCCTATAATAAGACCTATAAATGAAAATAAAGAGATAGAAAGGAAAATTGTAATGCTGGCTAAAGCAAGTCCCATCAATAAGCTTGTCTTGAATATAAAGCCAGCTATTATCAAAACCAAAGAGACTTGCATTAAAGCAATCATAAAAGTTGTAAGATAATTTGCCCAAATGAATATCATATCCGATGTTGGTGTTGTGAAATTTCTGAAATATGCTCTTGAGGTCTTTTCCATTATGACTAGATTAGAGGAAAGCATTATGCATAACATCATTATTAGCAAAATAATCAAGCTGGGAAACAAATAATTTAGATAAGTTCTTTCAGGGACAACGGGTTGTATATTTGTTGTTATTGGGCTAACGATTGTACCTAACTCTGTGACCTCTATATCTTCGATATTTGAAATAATAGAATCTAAAGAACTTTTTATTGTTCCAAGATTAGTTTCGATATTTGATATTAATTTTAGGCTGTCTGTCTTTATAATACGCGCATCGTCAAGGCTTTTTTCTAGATTTTCAAATGATCTACTTAAGGATACCAATGTAGAATTTAAATCGCTTAGTTCTACAAATGCATTATTGGTTCTTGAGTTGATTGAAGAATTCAAGCTATTGACTTTTGTTTTTATAGATGAGGTTAAGTTTTCATTTCCTACTAGAACTATAAGTTCATATGCCTTATCAGTCAATTCGATAGTATGGTTCTGTATTCTTCTGAGATGAAAACTTATGCCCTGATAATTTGAATATATTGGATTAATATTTAATGATGGCGTTGAAAGTTCCATTTTGGATATCTTACCTTCTAAAGAGTCTATATCTTCAATCGCTTCCTGTGTAATAAGTCTTTTTTCAATAATAGTTGATTTGGTGTTTTGTAATGCATCTAATATTCTTGAAGTCATCTCAAGACTAAGCTCCTCAGATCTACTTCCTATTGTTTCAGAAACACTTTCAAGAATCATATAAACAAGATTCGTCTTTGAATAATCAACATAAAATGTAATTTCGTTGCTTACTTGATTCTCTATTCTAAAATCATCAGGAAATATGATACACGCGTGCGTATCTCCTTGTTTTATTGAATTAGTACATAATTCTGTAGTCTCATATTTTGTTATAGTGTATTGTCTATCTTCCAAAGCTTCAATGAAAGAGTTTGTGAGTTCATTATAATTGGAAGAAAAAACACCGACCTTTACCTGGTATGAAGACATATTATTAAATGCGAGCCCTGCCAATGATATAATAAGCATTGGACCAAGAATTACAATCAAAGCTGAGGTTTTTGACCTTATTAAGACTTTGAGGTTCTTTTGTATTATTGTGAATATTCTCATTTTATTTATTTTTACCTTTAAGATACGATTCATTCTGATACTTTTTATTGGCTACAGAAAGAAAGATATCTTGTAAACTTGGCTTTGAAAGCCTTACATCAATTAAATTTTCTTTGGCACTTTCTATTTTATGAAAGATATCATGGAGTATTTTCTCTGGGTTTTTTGTTATAACAATTAGTTTATGACCTTTTATTTCCATACTTTCAATCGATTTATGATTTAATTTCTTCATCAGTTTTTCATATTTTCCGGGATAGGATTGAATCTCTATTTCTTCACTATCAGAAAATCCGTTCTTAAGCTTATCGGGCTCTCCAATAGATACAATGCATTTATTATGAAGGATTGCTATCCTATCGCATAATGATTCTAATTTTGTTAAGTTGTGAGAGGAAAGTATTACTGTGGTTCCTTTTTTATTAATCTTTTTTATCAAACTCCATAGATGATGCATCAGAATGGGATCTAAATCGGCTGTAGGTTCATCCATGATTAAAACTTTTGGATCATGAATCAAAGCACAGGCAATATCCAGCCTTCTCTGCATCCCTCCTGAGAGGTTTCCAGCCAAAACATTTTGAGATTCTTCCAGCTCCACAAAATCTAGGAGATTTTTTATA
>PXDW01000057.1 GCA_003564925.1 Candidatus Woesearchaeota archaeon
AAAGATGTTAGAAGCAAAAGCAACACAGGCAATTGATATGGTTGAATCTGTTCAGCCCGACAAGCTTATGATGGAACTTAAAAAAGTGGAAAACAGGATGGAGATGTTAAGGTCCCCAATTGAAAGTAACGAAGCTATGATTCACAATGCTATTTCAGAATTAAAGGAAATAAGAACTAAATTCAACACATTTAAAGGCATTGATGAATCAATAAGGCTTGCTGATGAAGTTAAGAAAGCCTGGATAGAAAACAAAAAAATTGATGCTAATATAACAAAACATTCCAGCAAAGTAGAAACTATATATTCGGATATGTGGAAAAAATTTAGGGACTTTGAAAGAACTTCAACGCTTGTTGCAGATATAGATAAAGCATTAAAGCAGATAACAACAGAAGTTGACACGACAAAAATAAAAATGAACTCTTTTGTAAGCAAAAAAGAGTATGAAGAGCTAATAATAAAACTTGATGCTTTTGAAAAACACATGAATCTTGTCATATCAGTTCTAAACAACAAAATAAGCAATTTTGATAAGGAATTTACAGAATCTTTTAATAAAAAGATGGAGAAAGCCACAAAGCTAGTTAGAGGATTTGAAACCTTAGCAGCCAAAACCCCGGGTTTAGACAAGTACTTTAACTTATTAGAAAAAGAAGCAAGAAAAAATATTGATGAATCAATAAAGGTTGAAAAAATAAAGAATCTTGGTGAGGATGAGAAAGTTATTGAGGAAAAGAAAGAAGATGAAGAAAATAAGAACTTTTTCAGCAAAATAAAAGAGAAATTCAAAAAAGAAAATAATCTTGAGGAAAAATGATCAAAATAAAATAATGATTAATAATAAGTTATGACAAATAAAGAATAAACTTAATAAATAAAGAGGATATTTATGACTTTTTACTGGAATTGGTTTTTGAATGGATTTAGTCTTATTGTAATAGCCATAATATGTTTTTATAGTTTCTTTGTATGTAGGAAAAAAATAAAATGTTCTAATATAGGAAAAATATTCGGTATAAATGGACTAATATTCTTTGTCTATGGCATATTAAATTTTTTATGGTTTTTTGAAAAAATAAAGCCAATTGAAAGTGATTTTATACTTATTGGAAGTATGTTTAATATAATGAAGGCTTCTTTCTTTATAATCTTGATATATAATCTTTTTAGGGACAAAAATCTTCTTTACATTCTTTTTCTATTTTTGATAACTGCATTAGCAACACCTGGAGATGCAATTATGTTTTTTTTGATAGTATCTATAGTATCTTACTGCATAATAGCCATATCGTCTTTTGACTTGTTTATTATTAATAATAAAAATATTAAAAAAGCAGGAATACTGGTATTGACTTATTCTATAACATCAATTATGTTGCTTATTTTCATATTTAGCGGTCGAAGCCCATCCAGTATGATTTGGTTTGTCCCTAATTTTGTTTATGCATTAGTCTTTATTATTTTTTTATCCAATATAAATAAAATTGAGGAACAAATAGATCGACCTTTACCAAAAGTTAAATCTAAAAAAAAAATTTTTTGGCCCTTGCTTTTTTTAAAGTTTATGATATTCGTGATAGCCATAATATCTTTTATGCTTCTAAGTACTGTAGTAATACATGAACTTGGGCATTCTTTTGCAGCGCAGTATTATGGATGTGAAAAAACGAAAGCTGTTATATATGATACTGCAAGCCAGCCACATACTGAAATTGTTTGTGAGGGTTATTATAATGATAAAATAATAACACTATCAGGTATATTGCTCCCAATTATTGTGGGTATGATATTTATTTTTTCAGGAGGCAGCTTTACAACAAATCTTGCATATTTAATATTTGGTTTCTCACTCATAATTGCATCGAAAGATTTTGAAATGATAGGTATGTCAAGAAGCTGGATTTTTATCATGACTGTTTTAGGAGCTTTTATTCTAGTTTATGGCATAAGCAGATTGTCTATAGACTATGTTAAACAAAAAGGAAGCCTATTTGAATCAGAGGAGTATAAATTAGAAAAAAGTATTTGCAAAGATTGCAATGAAAGAATAAAAAAAATAGACACAGATAAAAAAACAAAAATTAAATAACATAGATAAGTATAATATATATAAATACAGGGGTTAGCTGAAATGAAAAATGAAAAAAATAAAAAAATATTTTTAAAAAAAAAAATAAGTAAATTCAACTGCTTTGATAAAAAGAATATTTTTATTTCTTTATTGTTGATAGTTTTTTTAACAGGATTTACTATTTTTTTTGTTATGCAGAATAGAACAGTTTCTTCATTTAAAATAGAGGACAGATGTGGAGAAATAGCAAACATGATTTCACACACAATAGAAAACGAACAAGTTTGTGAAATAAGATGCTCTTCACAATGCGAATCAAGAAACTTAAGGATAAAACGATATGAATTCGTTTTTAATCCTATCGGATGCCATAATTGTACATGTTTTTGCAGATAGATTTTTTTTTAGATAAGATGGAAGAAGAAGAAATTGATATTTGGTATAATGAAAAAAAAGAAGAAGCTCTTAAGCAGTATCTTCAAGATATTGAGAAAAACCAGAACAAAAAAGAAGCTGAAAATAAATATAAATACAAGATGCAGAGATATAGACAAATATATGAAAAAAAATATGAAAAAAGCAAAGAAAAAAATTTCTTCGTGAAGTATATGGAAGGAATTAAGGAATTTATGGACAAATTAGCCAGCATATATAAAGAATAATTACTTATAAAATAATTTCACAAGATTGATTCATATAGTAATTGATAAAAATATAATATAGATTAAGAAATATGATAGATTAGATTCAGGATAATTTAAATGGAAAAAATAAAGATCTTGAGCATGGCATTGACATTGCTAGCAATCGTATTAATAGTAAGACTCATTGGTGTTTATGCAGGAGTTACATATATAACAATATCTGCGGGAATATTCACGACTATTGCTTTTTTTATCACAACAATTATACTGGCAAAAAGAAAATTAGGAATAGGTCCATGGGTATTGATGTCCTTTGCAACCCTTTTTATAATATTAAGCGAGATTTTCAGGGTATTTTTAAAAGATTTGAGATTCCATCAGCTTTTTTTAACAACTTCAATTCTTATTCTTGGAACTATAGCAATAATCAAATATTGGGATACAATGCAGCTGACCGATTAATAATTCTTAATAAGCCTGGCATATTATAAAGTAATTGTTTGTGACTATATTATGGAGATTTTAATTAACTAATTTATTAACTACTATAAATAATTATTTACTAATATAAATGAATAAGCTTAGAATATAGAAAGCTTTATATAAAATAAATATTCTAAATACATAGAGAATACATAAAGAATACATAAAGAATACATAAGACATATAAAAAAATTAATTAAAAAATTATTTTACTTACATTTTATTTATATATAATAGTATTATATAGAAAAATAATAGAAAAATAAAAATCGATAAAAAGAAAGATTTTTATATTGAAAGATAAATACATTTAAAATACAAATAAAATACATAGAGATTACAATGAATGTAAAGATATTGAATGTCAGATTACCAAAAGAAATTGTAGAGTGGCTTGACCACCTTGTTTCTAAAGGAATATATAAAAGCAGGTCTGAAGCAATAAGGGAATTCTCAAGAGAATATATAAAAGGTGATAGAAGTGAATGATACTATGGTTTCTGTTAGAATGCCTGATTCCCTATTCAAAAAGTTAAAAGAGATTTCTGAAAAAGACCATTATATGGATATTAGTGAAGAAATAAGAAGTATTGTAAGAAAAAATTGGATGAAATCAATGCATCCTGAATTACTTGAAATAAAAGAATTGAAAAAAAGCATTATGCAAGAGATTAGCAAAAAAAGCAAAAATGAGATTGCTAAACAGATAATAAAAGAGCTTAATTATATAAAGAAAAAGATTGTAAAAGGAGAGAATGATGAATAATAAGACTTTGGCTTTGGTTGCTTTTGGATTTGTGATTATAGTTTTCCTTCTGTTTCCTACAAATACATTTGCCTTGACAAAAGATGATATAGGTCTTAATATTCTAAGTCCTGGTCCCATATTAGCAAGTGGAGAAAAAGTCTATCTTAATTTTACAACTTTAGTTTCTGTTAGTGGAAACTATTCTTTGAATGATGGAATTAAAAAAAACTTGGAAAACGGAACATCTTTTTCAGAATTATTATATGGCGATCTTCTTTATGGTGTGCTAAAAAATGGAGAGCATAATATAAAAATAAATATTTGGAAAAACTCGAGCCTGTTTGTTTATAATTACAGCTTCAATATTTTAGACAATAGTCCGCCAAAAATAAATATAAAGCTGAATTCATCCTTAGTAAACAAAACAAGTCTGAAAGGGATTGAAAATTCATATATCTTCTCTTTGGAGTGTGATGAGTTCTGCAATGTGAGCTATTCTCTGAACAACAAATCGATGGGAAAAATTTATCTTGGGAATAAAAAGAAAATTAATTTTAGCTTGGATTTAGATGAGGGTGTAAATGAGTTAAAGATTAAAGCGACTGATTTTCAAGGAAATGATGCTGATTATATCTATATCTTTAATTTCAGCTATTCTCCGACTTGTACAGATGGAATCCAGAATGGAGACGAAACTGGAATTGACTGTGGAGGATCATGCCCTGAATGTATAAACTTCGAAATAAGCACAAATAAAATTATATATGATTATGAAGAGGCTGTCTGGCTTACAATTTTATCAAGACCCAATTCATTTGTAAATTTCACAGTTTATTATATGGGCGATATTATCCAAAAGAGACATATTTCATCTTACTCGCCTAATTACCCGATATTTTTAACTACGGTTCTTGATAATCTTACATATAGTGGAGAATATAGAATAAATGCAACTTCAGATTATATGGGAAATATTGAAAAAAAGACAATCATATTTCATATAAATGAGCCGAAAAAAAAATTAAGCGTTAGCATAAATACAAACGCATCAACAATAAATGAAGGTGAAAGCATAAAATTTTGGGCTTCTGTAAGTGAATCGATAGGAAAGTTAGATTATGCATGGGACTTCGATAATGACGGATCGATAGATAGCAATTCAATAGAAACTATAAAGAAATACAACTCTAACGGAACTTTTGTAGTCAATCTTACTGTTACAGATGATATTGGAAAAGCTTCTGATATAAAAACAATAATTGTAAAAAAAATATTTAATATAACAATAACAGTGAAAAATATCACAAATCATCCCATATCTGGTGCGAGAGTAAGGCTAAATAATATTGAAAAAGAGACATCGAGCAATGGAATTGTTAAGTTCCTGTTAAATCCAGGAGAATATAGATTAATAGTAAGAAAAGAAGGTTATACAGATTTTACTAATACAACATTCAAGGTTAAAGATAATGTTAATGTTAATTTATCTCTTTTAATAGATGCTGAAGACAAAGAAAAGCCGAACATAACAATAATCAGTCCAGAGAATGATGAAAAAATAAAAGATAGAAGTGTTGATATTATGTATCAGGTGAGAGATAAGTCCGAAGTTAATTGCTCGATTGAGTTATTAGAGGACGGTATTTGGGTTAATAAAGAAAATCAAAAAAATGTTTCTAGAGAATATGCAAACAGCTTCATACTGGAAGATTTAGATGACGCCTTATACAGGTTTAGAATTAAATGCGTCGACGAGCATGGAAATTCGGAATATTCTCCTTCCATAAGGTTCTATATTGAATACTCTGATGAACAGGAACTAGAAGACAAGATTTCATATATAACTGAAAACTCGGAAGAATTTATAGAAAAAATCGATGAAATTTTAGATAAATTCGAGAAGCTTCCAATGCTGGAAAAAGAAGCTTATGAGCTTTTAAACCTAAGAAAAAAACTTGATAATGCAAAAACATTGTTCTTAAGGTATAGAAGAGATTTAACTAATCTCGTTTGGAGAAGGTTAAATGAAACTGAAGAAAAAAAAGTAGAAAATGAAATTAGGCAGAAAATGAGAGACTTAGAAGATGAAGTGCCCATAAATATCAGAGTTCATGACTCGAAGGAATTTGTAGACTATCCAAGAGAAGAAGATATTAGGAAAGTAACAGAAAATTATCTTGATAGAGAATATGAAGGGGTATCTGGAAGAGCCAGAGAAAATCTTATAAAAAAATTAATTGAATTGCAATCTTTAGTTACTATAACAACAAATGTAAAAATAGTTGAAATAGAATATCTATCAGGCAAGGAAGAAAAGATTACACTAATAGAAAAAAGACTAAGATTTAGCGGCCTTTCAGAAGAACTTGCTTTAGTTGAATATATACCAAGAGACATAATTAGTAGTTTAAATGATGTTGAGTTCTTATTTAATCATGAAGTAATTGATGATAATCTGATTGAAATTGAATTGGTTGGTGTTGATAGTTTTGTCTATTATATAAAAAAAGAAGTTTTACCAGATAGCATAAAAAGGACAAAATCAGTCCTAATAGGTGAGAGCAGCCAGATAAAAGGCAATCAAATAACAGGATATTCAATATTTGACAGATTAGGGCCAAATTTTGATATGTCTACAAGCGGAAGAATAATTATACAGATTTTTATAATAATAATATTGGCAGGCATTTATGTTGGATATTCTGTTAAAGGAAGTAAAATTAAATATTATTTTAAGGACAAAAATTCTTTAATAAAGCTTAGAAAAATAAATGATCATGTTGCTGAAGCTGAAAACAAGCTTTTCAACAACAATTATGAAGAGGCAAAAGAGATATACAAAAAAACACATCCATTATTTTTGGAGCTTCCAAAAGATATTAGAAAAGAAGCGCATAAAAATATTATGGTATTGACAAATAAACTAGATTCCCATTATATAAACAAATTGATAGATAAAGCCAATTACAGTATTGATGGGGGAGACAAAAAAATGGCCCTGTCAATATATAATCAAATATGTGGAACATATAGTAGAATATCTCCTGAATATAAATCATCTGTTTTGAATAGATGTAATCAATTAAGAGAGAGAATATCAAAAAATGCTAAATAAAAAAAAGAGGTGTATTTTATTTGTATTTTTAGTTTTAATTACATTAATTTATATGGATTTCACTCTTTCCCAGATAGAAACTGATGCTTATAGGATATCTGAAGATTTTATAAGTAAAAGGGTTATGACTGGCAGATTTTCTGAACATAAAATAGAAATAGAAAACAAAAGGGGCTCACCAATAAATGTTCTTGTTTCAAAAGAGGGTAGTGTAGCCCCATATCTTACAATAGATACTCCAAGCATTACTATTGGCGCAGGAGATACAGAAATAATCGATATGATGTTCTTTGCCGATTCGATTGGAAATTATGAGGGATCAATAATATTAACAGGGGGCCTAAATGAAAGGATTAATGTTTCTATGATTGTGAGCGACACGGCAGGGGTTCCTGTAAATGCAATATCTATAAAAGTAGAGCTAATAACTAAAAAAGTTTATGTTGGGGAAAATTTAATCTACAGGGTGGATATCCAAAATATGCTACTCGATGAAGGATTTAATATCACTTTGATTTACTCTATCGATTATATGGGAAGCAAAGAGAGCTATATTATCAACAAGTCTTTTTTTGAGGATGAAGAAACTATATTTCTTGATACATCTTTAAGTATTTTAAAAGAATTTCCTATACAAGATTTCCTGAGGCCGGGAGAATACATTGTTAATGTAAAGGCTAAATTTTTAGATTTAGAATCATCATCAAGTGAAAGGTTTTTTGTCGCAGAGTATTTTTGGGA
>PXDW01000059.1 GCA_003564925.1 Candidatus Woesearchaeota archaeon
AATATTTTTTTGATTCTAGTATCGATCTGATATTGTTTTCAGCCCACTGCTTGACTTGAAATTTTTCTTTGACATAATTTATTAATCTATCAGAAATTTTATAATTATTCTCTATGGCGTATGTTATTTTATTAGATGATGTTCTTGAATTCTGTGGATTTATGTATACAATTCCATCTTTCCTTGTAAAATCCTTATCTTTTAATGTATAAGAAGCTCCACAATTGCCTAAAACTAATATTCCTCTGTCTTCTTTTTTTTTAAAATTCTGTGATAATATATATTCTAAAGCAACGAGATTAAATCCATCTGACACAGGTGTTACAAGCATGACATCACATTCTCTCATGAACAAATAGTTTTGAGGCTGAGGTATTCCTTCACCAAGATGCAATATGGGCATTTCCTTATATTGTTTATTGATTTTTCGCACATCTCTTATAAAATTATTAGAATGTTTTTTATAATCATCATTATCTAATCTGCTTGGAGAAGTAATCTGGATAAGTTTTGAGTTTTTTCCAACCTTTTTTAATTCCTTGTAAACATTTTTGTATATTTGAACTCTTTCAGGCAGGCCTTTTGTATAATCATTTCTTTCCAATCCGCCAAAAATTATTTTTTCATCTTTTTTGAAATTATTGATTAAATCTAATAAATTGATTTCATCGATCTCATGATTTAATTTCTTTTCTGGCTTTACTTCAGAAAGTATTTTTTCAACATCAAGTCCAATGGGATAATGTCCAACCCTAGTAATTGCCTTTTTATCTCTTAGATTTATTTTATAAAAGCCATTGCCTTCATCATGTATTTTTGCCGGAAAGAACCTCTTAACTGCTTTTACAAAGTTCTTTACATATTCTTCTGTATGAAATCCTATAAAATCATTTCCTAACATACCCCTAGTAAGCTTCTTTAAGCTTTCTTCAATTGTTTTATCCTCGTTTCTGTAATCATTCATTTTTGTTTCTTTATCGTCTATAAGCAGATTGTTTATAGAATCTAAATCAAAGAAAGGGGTATGGATAAACTGGCCTATATGTATTCTATCTTCTTGTATTTTATCTTTTTCTTCTTTTGAAGAAATATTGTGTTTTCTTATTACATCCTTAAGCATCTCAGACACTCTAAGCAGATGATAGTCCTGTATCCATATCACTTTATTTTTATTTTTGTATGATTCTCTGTTTCTTAATAATTCAGTATATAAATAATCAGCAAACCTAAGATTAACTGCTGCATACTGAAGACCATCATTATTATCTATTTCAATCCTTGGAAAACCATATTTTGATTTTATTTCATTGTCTCCTTTTCTGTATTTCTTAAATAAACCTTCTTTGGTTTGGTGCATAAGATTCCATATAGGTCCATTACAAAAATTGTCATAATATCTTTCTTTAGGATTTTCTCCTAAAGTTATACAATGCATTAGAAAATCATATTCTTTATAGGTGAAATGAATTTTTTCATTATTAATTCTTATGTTTGGAAAATCTCCTGAATCTTTTTTATTTATCTTTTCAAATAAATAATTATAATAGCCTTTATTAATTAAGAAATCCACATCATCCATAGAAGCGCTTATCCATGTGGGTATTTTTCCGTTTTTCTTTAATAATCCTGCCATAGCCTGAACTAACCCGCCTTGACCAAAACTAATTTTAGGAAGTGGATTATCATTCTTTATATCTTCTTCTACTTCAGTTAGAAAATCAGAAGAAAATGAAAAAGGGCCTCTATTTGATGCTATTATTAACTCTATATCTGATATCTCAGTCATATTTAGATTATAAATCTTGATTATATAAATCTTTCGTTTTTTAATTACTATTTGGTGATTAAATTATATATTGACTAGTATATAATTACTACTCAAAAATAAAAAACTTTAAATATAAAACCGACCTTCCTTTAATCATGAAAAACAGATACCTTGCTATTATGATGCTTTTCATAGCTAATCTTTTAGGATTGATTTACATACTTCCTAGATTAAGAACGCAACTATTCTTTTTGGAATTTTTAGCAATAGCATTTTTTATGCTTTTGTTTATGTTTACTTTATACGGATTTTTCTTTGATGTTCCAAACAAGTATATTATGAATTCTGTATTTTTTATTTTTGGGCTTATAAATACTATATTTCTCTATTTTAATATCAAAACTATAATGCTCGTATTTATGACTGCGGCAAACGCTTTTGGATTTGTTATATGTATAAACAGTATTAGGCCAAGAAAAAGAAAGAAAAAAGATTATATTCATATTGAAGAACTAAAGCCAGAAGCTGGAAAAAGCGATGATGAAAAAATAATATCTGACATAAAAAAAGAATTAGAGGAATACAAAAGAAAAAAAGAAATAGAAGAAATAGAAAAAGAGGCAAAAATGCTTGCTAAAGCTGAAAAAAAGATTCAGAAAATAAAAAAAGATGTAAAGAAAAAATATTCTCCTGGAAAATTTGTCGCTTCAAAAAATGCGAATCTATACCATGCTCCAAAATGCGAATGGGCAAATAAAATAAAGCCTAATAACCGAACTTGGTTTAAAACAAAATCCGAAGCAAAGAAAAAAGGATATTATGCGCATTCTTGCCTTAAAAAATAGGTTATTTCTTTATTATGTGGACAGCAAGCAATATAACACCTATGGTCAGGCATGAATCTGCAATGTTGAATACAGGCCATATCCTGAAGTCAATAAAGTCAATAACAAATCTAAAAAATATTCTGTCGATAAGGTTTCCAATAACTCCGGCGAATAGCAATGATTTTGAAACTAAAGGCAACTTATCATAATTATATAATAATACTCCGAGAATTATTACAGAAAACCATATCAGAATACTTACATTATTTTGAAAAATTCCAAAAGCTGCTCCTTTGTTCTGAACATAGGAGATATGAAAAAAATTATTAATTATGCTTATAGATTGACCTCTTTCCATAAAAAGCCTTACAAGATATTTTGTCAACTGATCTAAAAAAATCAAGCCCAAGCTTAGAAATATGAAAATATAATCTTTCTTAGTTGTTTTTATTACCATTTATATCTCTGTTCTTGTTCGGATTTAGCTAAATTCTCTAAATTACCCAATCTTTGACTTAGGTTATCAATAGCGGATTTTAAATAATCAAGTTTTGATGATATTAATTCAAGCTCTTTTTCAACAGTTGTATGGCTTTTATTAGGCTGCTGATATGAGTTCTGATGAAAAGAAGGATTAATGGAATTTGATTCTTCGTTGAAATCAGGCATACTGTATTTTTTCTGCTTCTCTGTTATTCCTGGAAAATCATTTCCGGGGTTTAAAGAAGGAGTATCGGGAAGACCTTTATCTTCTGGAAATGAAGAGTCTAAAGGTGGAAGCTCTGCCATATTGTTTGAAGATTCTTCTCCTAAAGGGCCTGTAAGAGGCTTCTTTATAATATTTTTTTTTCCAAAACCTAAAAATGCCATTTTTATATCAAGCAGAGATTATGAAAATATCCCCAAAAATGACCTCCATATTCTGATAAAAAAATTCTCTCTCCTTATAACTGGTCTCTCTGGAACTACCACTTCTTGAGTTGTTTCTTCTTTTATTATTTCTTTTTCAACCTCTTCAGATTCTTCCGGAATAGGAATCTCAGAAACTCTTATCCTAACAATATTTGAAACAGCCCTATATTCATTTCCAAGGTAATCATAATAACCATAAACTCTTGGCAGTGTGTGTTGTCCGACTTCAAAAAGCCTAAGTGTATAAGTAATTGTTTCAGTCCTGCCTGAAGGAATGTTTTTTTCCCAGGACCTTGCACCATCAACTATTAAAACAGATGCGGATTCAGATCCAATATTTTCAACAATTATAGATATTTCAATTTCATCAGACTTTTTTATGTCATAATTGTCTGCTCTCTTTTCTATCATTATTGCGGGCCCCTGCAAATAAGTGCTTTGTACCTTTAATGTTAATGAGTCTGTAACTGAATTAATAATGCGGCCATCCATATCTTGGTATGAAAAAGCAGAGGTGCCTACAACAAGATTATTATCAACTTTTTTTGGTCTTATTTGTTCTTTATTTATTATAACAATTTCTCCAGGATTTAAAGTATCTATTGAAAAATCATAATCATTTATTGTGTCTAGATTTTGGTTTTCGGTAAAGTAAAGCCTTAAATTTTTAACAGGCTCCTGTTCCTCATTTTTCACAGTATACCTAACATTGACTATCTCTCCGAGGAATATTGATCTTTCAGAAACTGTTTTTCCAATGTCTATTTTTAACCTTCTTGGAACTACCTTGATTTTAATCTCATTATTAAAAACATAATCCTGACCATCTTTTGTATAGCTTGCCTCTGTCGAGATATTGAAATAAGTATCATTAAGAACACGCGGAGCTATGATTGTATAAGTATAGGCTGTAACAGTCTGGTCTCTTGATATATTGTCAATATGAGCTGTTGTTATCCCTCTATGAGTTAAGCCTCCGTGAAATATTTCCTCTACTTTTACATCATTAACTCTTACATTTCTTTCATTTTTAACTTGAACAGTTATTGTTGCTTCCCGATTCTCTTCAATCTGCAAATGGCTAGCAGTTTTGCTTATGACCAGCTTTTTTATTGGCTCGACAATTAAAACCCTTTCTATCGATTTAGAGCCCTTTTCTCCACCAGGAGTTTCATATGTTAAATTTCCAAAAATCCTATAATTTTTTGTTGTATCCACATCTGGCATCCTTAAAGTAACAGAAGCTATCCTTGACCTTCCTTGTTGCCTTAATAAAGAAAGATTATATGTGTCATAAGGGAACAAGTCTGTTCCGTTTAGCCTAAAAACAAGATTCTTTATCTCTGTATTATTATTTTCATTAAAAACAGAAAAATAAATCGTATTTTGTGTATTTGCATCAAATCTTTCATTATTGGCTATATTACTTTCCAGAGTAACACCTTTATCCTCAACGTAAATATTGCTTTTTATATTGGCTATTTCATAGTTTTTTCTTTCAAATTCATAGTTCAGGTTTGTCAGAATCTCAGAATTCTTTGTTTTTATTCCTTTTATAACAAAATGAATTTTATGGCTTTTTTCCCCTTCTATATTTCCAAACCATCTGTAATGTTGTCCGTCTCTTAATATATTATTGGATGAAACAACTTCTAATCCATCGGGTATTCTTACTCTTAAATTATCTACTCTAACACTTTCTTTGCCAAGATTAGTTATATTAATGTAAAAATTAGTTTTTTCACCAACTCCAATTCTTTCTTTATCAAAGGTTGTGTTAACCAATAAAAAAGAAGTTGAATAAAGTCTTATTGGGCTTGAATAATTAGTTATTGTCCTAAATCCATTATCATATTTTACAGAAGCGACAGTTGTAAAATCAACAGGTGCTGTTGTTGTTATTGTATATCTGCAAGAAATATAAGATTGCCTTGGAACTCTCCCTGTAAAAAAAACAGTGTTGTCTGTATTCTGGCATCCCGATGAAGTTATAACATGAACGTTTCTGGGAAAAACATCAGAATAATAGATTTCTGCAGCATTAGCATCACCATTATTATATATAGTTAAAGTAAATTCTGCCTCTTCTCCAACAACAAGAATATTATTATCTATTCTCCTATCTATCTCAAGTTTTGGAACCCTATAATACACATCCACATAAGCCTTATTAGATGGATTGCCTGGACCATCGAAAAAAGAATCGTTGAAACATATTCTTCTTTGCTCATCAAAATTTTTGCAGCTTTTAGAATCAAATGATACTACATTGCCATCAGCTCTTACTCCAAGAACCTCTCCCTGAGAACTTAAAAAAAAATAAAATTCCTTATTGTCTAAAGTTATAGTGCTTCTGTCAGGCACCCAATCGCTAAAAACTAGATCCATTGCAGCATATGCTGATGGGATCATTAAGAACACTAATAATAAAATAAAATATTTTCGCATTTCAAATCCTCCTTATTATCGTATTAAAAATCCAGGATGGAAGCCTCTCTGATATTCTGAAAAGCAATGTTTTAGGATAAACTTCAATATTTCCTGATCTTAGCTCAGCCAATATAAAGGCATATGGCTTTTCTTTTATGTTTTCTTCAAGAAAAAAGGCAAATTCTTGGTTGCTTTTCTCTATATCATAAGCTGAGTTCTTAAAAATAAATAATTGAGTATGGTTCTGGATTATTTGTTTAAAATTATCTTCTTTATACAAGATTGAGTATTCATCCAGCTTTGCCTCTAAAACGTAGTTTTGATCTTCAAAAGCAGACTTATTTATTGCCTTTATATTTATTCCAGCAACAATATCTGTATTGTCCTCTAATAAGAAAAGCTTTTCTCCTGCAAGACTTGTGCTTGTAAACCTATAAAGGTTGTCAATATAAAAAAGCGAGCCTAATAAAACCATTACCAATACTAAAATAATAGCTGAAGAAATAATTGCCTTTATTATATTTTTGACTAAAACAAAAATTAAAGCAATAGAAATTATCGCTATAATTATAACAATTATAAAAGTTAAGTTCATAATGCACCTCTTTAATAGATTTAGTATATAATGGTATTTAAATGTTGTGCTTGCATATCTTGTTTAAGGGGCATTCCTCGCAGTCTGGATTTTTTTTGCATTTTTCCTTTGCAAGCCTGACAATCAAAGCATGGTATTCGTTAAATAAAATATGATTTTTTTCAAGTGCATCTGTAAACATAGTTTGAAGTGTAGAGTAATCTTCTGTTTCTTTAATTCCAAGCCTTTTAAAGATCCTTTTTGTATATGCATCTATAACAAAATAAGGCTTATTGAAAGCATATAGAATTATTGAATCTGCTGTCTCGGGACCTATGCCTTTTATGCTTAGCAAAGAATCTCTTGTTATGTTCTTATTTTCCTTGAAAAATTTAGCAGTTGCCTTTAACCTTTCTGTTTTCTGATTATAGTATCCGGAAGGCTTGATAAGCTCAGCAAGCTTATTTTTATCAGCTTTTGATATTTTATCAGCGGAAATCATATTTTCTTTTTTCAGGTTGTTGATCGCTTTCTCTACATTATTCCAGGATGTGTTTTGGGTTAAAATAGCCCCTATTATTATCTCAAAATTATTTTTTGTAGAGCAGGGCCACCAATGCTGCGGACCGTATTCATGATAAAGAATTTCATAGACTTGCTTTATTTTGTTCATCACAAAAAGAAAAGAAGGTTAGTATTTATTTTTATTGATCATAAAATAGAGTATAAATTGGAGAGGAAGCTTCTGCAATTACATAAACTATTTGCCTGAGAAAAATAAATAGAGGTATTTGATCTTTTGAAATATTTTTTATTTTATCATTAGACCCTCTTAATAATCTCTTTTTCTCATATAATATTCTATCACCTAAATGCAGATCAAGTTTGTAATAAAAATCATACAAAATTCTTAGCATTAGGTTGGTATTTTTATAATAGTCCATAATTTCTTTGTCAATTTCAGAAATCTTATTTTTTAATATATATTTACAGAGATCTTTATAATTATCAGCGATATCCTCTAATCTATGAAGTAGAAGATATCTCATTGTTGGAGATTTAAATTTTCTTTCTCCTTCTACACTTATAATCCTACAACAAAACATATACAATTTGTTTTGAGTAGTCTCAAGCTTCTTTATTGAATCCAAAGATTCAAATTCCTTGTTTTTTATTGCATTAAGACTTTCATCAGCAAGTTCTAATGTTACTAGAAATAATCTTCTAAAAATATTATCATATTCAGAAGAGTCTATCTTTGCAACATTTTTTAAAACA
>PXDW01000060.1 GCA_003564925.1 Candidatus Woesearchaeota archaeon
AATAAAAAAATTAAATTACCTGACCAACAAAGACTATCTCTCCGCCATCCTGGAAATTTCCTACACATGGTGTTGGGATGTTTAACCTTAATCTCATGGTTATGTCATCGCCTATGCCAATGAAGTTGCCTGCAAAATTATTAATCTCCTGGAAGATATATTTTCTTCCGACATAGTTTTTAGGCATTTCCGTCCAAGGCTGGTGAACATTCAGCTTTGATGCCCTGTAATCAACATTAGTTATGTCTAATTTGTTTGTATCTGGGCATAATGCTGCACTCCATGAATAATCCCACATATCAGTTCCATAAATTTGCATGAACAAGTATAGTCCTGAACCCTCATCCGCTTTATTCTCAACTTTAAAATAAGGGCTATAAACAGTGTCTCCAGGGTATGGGCCTTGTGTTAGTTCATTTCCGCCTAGATCATACATGAAACCAAATTGGTGATCTCCTTGTGTTGATATTTTCAATGATACAGCCGGGTTTAAGTATAATGAAATAACTCCTGGCGCTGTATCATAACAACCATTGCCGCAATTGTCTTCAGCAATTACCGTAACCCAATATTCGCCAACAAC
Source organism: Candidatus Woesearchaeota archaeon (assembly GCA_003564925.1). Classification (GTDB taxonomy): domain Archaea; phylum Nanobdellota; class Nanobdellia; order Woesearchaeales; family PXDW01; genus PXDW01. The sequence goes on from PXDW01000060.1 coordinate 584, forward strand.
ACCTGAAACTGCAGGCTTTACTGTGTATGTACAAGTGAATTTACCAATTGTTCCCTCAGGATATGTAACACCCATATATTCATATTCCCCAGGAACAATATTGTTAAAAACACAACCTGCCTGTATGCCGCTGCATTCATCATTTTCAAGAAGAACACTTAACTTAACACAAGCATTATTTATACCGTCCCTGTGCGCTGCATAAACATCAAATGTTATTGTTTCTCCTTCAAAAGCATAGCTTCTTCCTGCAAATCCTGCCATAAACGCAGAATCAAGTATGGTTGTATGAAGGTCTGCAGTTGTGTCAACAAAATAACTTATAGCATATGGTTCTTCATGTATTATAACAGGACAAGAACTCATAGGAGTAACTCCAACTCCGATCCCCTGGCTTGTTCCTGGTGGAGGAGGTGCTTGTTCTTTTTTACATACTCCATCCACACTAGACCATAGCGTTGGAAATTCTTCGCAAAGCCATGGATCGAATTCAACATTGGCACTTACAGCATAACCTGAGCCTGGACCATCACCAGACGGCCCATCTTGTGAGCCCCACCAGTTATAAGTTGCGTCGACTATAAAACCTGTCGGATTATAAACTCCCCAATTAGCATCTCCCAAAAAATTGTTGAAGTTTACAGCAATCTCAAAAACCCCTGTATCGTCATCCTCTGGAATCATGTAGATGCCATGCACATCATCAAAAATATTTTTTGTAATTTTTAAATCAATACTACCACCAAAGAATACCTGTTCGGTGTCTGCAATCATTACTCCCCATCCGAGCCTAAAATCTTCATCTCCTTGCCAGTCCCAGGCCAAATCTGTGAAAATATTACCCTCTATCTTAGCTTCAATGGATGCATCCGTATAGGTGGTGACAGCAACACCATAACAGAAATCTCCTGATATATGGTTGTCCTTGATAACAACTCTATCGAGTGGAATATCGTAAGAACCAGGGTCACCAGTTGTCAAATGGATTCCAGGAATAACATTTGGACCATGAATATTATCAGATCCCATTAGAATTATTCCTTTTACAATAACGCCCGACCTCCGTACATTGATGCCCTGGGAACCTGATTCTCCATTATTACGTTCGATAATAAAGTTCTCGAGAAGGACATCTTTACCTTTGATGTCAACTGTCGAACTGGTACCACCAGCAGCATACACTATTGTGGCAGGATTGTTATTGTTTGTAGTTAGCGTGATATCATCAGTCTCTATAATAAGGTTCTCTTCATAAATTCCAGCAAGCACTTCAATAGTCTGACTTGGGTTGGCTGCATCGATCGCATCCTGTATATTGCTAAAAATAGTAGGCACTATAATTGGATTTTCTCGGACAACAACAGCTCGGTCGAAAATATTATCCAACAAAGCTGACTCCAAATCAAGAATTGAATCATCATAATCAGGACCAACTCTTACTTGCCTTTCATTATTCTCAAAAACATTGTTTTCAACCAGAGTTAGAGTAGTTGGTTTATCAATAGTATCACTGCCAGTCTGAACCCTTAAACCATAATTATTATTTTTAATTGTATTTTCAGTCACTTGAATATTTTGTGATCCGCCATAACCTGGCCATGCATCATGAGGAGAGCCTGAAATAAGAATACCATCAGTATTTCCAAGACTATTAACATTGTTACCATGAATAACAACATCATCAGAACCATATATAAGAATGCCTGCAGCTGCCCATGTATCTGGATAGTAAAAATTTGATACTGTATTGCCAGTAATACTTCCAGTAGCGCCAAAACCAAACTGAATACCATTCTGGGCATAAGTTTCACCTAAGCCACCACCAATTACAATATTATCATTGACAGTTGCTGTAGCTTCAAGCATAATGTTTATACCATTCTTAGCAAAATTAGTAATTTTATTACCATCAATTAATACATCTGCATTTTCACCAGATATAGAGATACCAGATGGGTCATTTGATGGGCCGCGAATATTGACTACCTCATTATTGCTGATTGTTCCTTTAGAATTCCCAACCATAATTCCTATAAATCTATCTGAACCTCCATCTTCTTTTCCATCTACTATGAAGCCAGAAAATGTAAAATCATCAACATCTTCTATAAGAACTACCCAATCATAATCTCTTGAACCAGCTCCAGATATAGATCTTTTTTGCCTTATACTGATATCAGGTGCTTCAATTATTGGATTATCAATACCAACTAAATTTACATCCTTATTAATAATTAATTGTTCAACATACGTACCAGCAGAAACCTCAATTGTATCTCCAGGATCAGCTGCATCAATTGCTGCCTGTATTGAGCAATAAGGTGTTCCTATAACATCATCACATTCTGCATCATTTACATTTACATATATATCTGCTGCACTAACAAAAACTATATTTACAAATAAAGCTAATAATAAAGCTAGAAATAATTTTCTCATTCTACCACCCATTTTGTTTTTTTGCTATCATAAAGATAGCATAAAATATTGGTAGCATAAATCCTATAAATACTTTTCTAAAATAACTACTAAAAAATGGTGTCATTTTTATAACCAAGTGGTTATAAAAAATCAGATATTTTCATATTAAATCTTCTGGCTTTACAATGGGTATGCCATCAAATTTTTTTAATTTTAAAAGATGATTGTCATTGCTTACAATATAATCAACCTTTCCTGCCTTTGCGCATTCTAATATCTTATTATCATCTGGATCTTCTTTTATGATGTCGATATTTTCTTTTATTTTGATAATTTTTGAAATAGACTTTATTTTTTCTATAGTTCTCTTTATTTCCAATTTCTTATCCTTAATTTTATCCCTGATATCTTTATAATTCAGAACATCAATATACTCATCTATAATTTCATTAGAAAGAATTAATTGAATCTTCTTTGATTCGGCCTTTTGAATCAGCTTATTTGAAGCTCCATTCCAGAACGTAGCAGAAATTAATATATTTGTATCGACAGTAATCTTCATTTTTTCTGTTTTCTAAATTTATGGATTATATCGGAAACATCTTTTTCTTTCATTCCTGCTTTTTTTGCTGCTAATTTTAAAGGCGAGGTTATTTGGTCAAAAGAGTCTTCAGTTACTTTTTTTATCAGCAAAGTATCGTCCTTTGTAACAAATAATACTTTAGAGCCCTCCTCCAATCCAAGTTGAGATCTTATATCTGAAGGTATTGCAATTTGCCCTCTCGAGCTTATTTTTCCCATATCTATTGCCATGCTTATCACCTATATATTAGTAAGATAAGTAAGATATATCTTATATTTAAATATTTTGGTTTTAGATAATTTTAAGCAAAACAAAATATTTATATATACTTTGTATATACTATAGATATATGGCAACTGAAATGATAACATTAAAGATGGATAAAAGATTTTTGCAGGATGTAGATAATGTTGTTAGAAAACAGAAATATCAAAGCAGAACAGAGTTCATTAGAGAAGCTATGAGAGATAAATTAAATACTATAGAAAAAGATGCTGCTCTAAGAGAACTCAAAATATTTAGAGGCTCAGCAAAAAAACAAGTTGATGATAAAAGACTGCATGAAATTAGAGAAGAAATTGCTAAAAAATATGCTAAAAATTTTGATATAAGCTTAGATTAAATCTTCTGGTTTTTTTATTTCAACAATATCCTGAACTTTTTCAAAATCATGGTCCCTTGTTATCAAGATTGCACCATTATCTCTTGCTAATATTGCATGAATTGCATCTCCAAATGGAATTTCTAATTTATTCTTTAATTTTAAAGCATCCTGAATTTTGTTTTTATTAATCTCAACTTTTCTTAATAATCCTTCATCAGACATGATACTAAAAATATTTTTAATTATTTTATCATCGAAATCTTTTGATAATTCTTCAACAATAATTTCGGAATAAAGAACTATATCTTGGTTTTCTCTTATTTTTCTAAACATCATGAAAGCCCATTCCCCCAAAGGCCTAAATTTGTCAGTTCTATTTTCATGAAGATCTCTCCAGATAGCTGTATCAACATAATATTTCTTCATAAAGAAAAGTTATAATTCTCGATTTATATTGCTTTGCTTGAAAATGCCGAATAATATTCAGAAGATAAATCAAAATATTTATATATTGCATATGTATTACAAATACATTACAATGACAATGTCTGTAACTCAGGTAAGATTGCCTAAAGGTTTAGTAGAAGAAATGAATAATCTAGTAGATAGAGGTCTATACGCAAATAAGTCAGATGTTGTCAGGGATGCTGTAAGAAAGCTTGTTCTAGAAAAACATATTGGTTCTATACCAAACACAGGAGATTCTGTAAAAGAAGTAAAAGAACTTAGAAATAAGTTGTCTAAAAAAACAAAGAGCTTTAAAGACATAGAAGATATCAATAGATTAGTTGATTAACTCTTCTGGCCTTTTTGTTGTTATATAACTCTTAGCATATCTCATTAATTCATTATCTCTTGTTACAAGAATTAAATTCATTCTTTTACATATAGCAATATGCAAGCAATCATAAAAACTAATGCTATATTTAAATTCAGATTCTAATTTTCTGGCAAGAACATAATCATCACTATTAACTTTGACAAAAATGAAATCTTTTTTTAGAAACAATAATTTTTCATTAAATATTTTTAGATCCATGTTAAATTTTAATTCTTTAAGAATCAATCCTGAATAATAGATTTCTTTATTTTCTGAAAGCATAACCATTTCAATAAAATCCTTTGCTATTTCCCAATAAGGCTTTCCTTTTTTAGAATCGCCTTCTTTTTTGAAAAGATTTAGCCAAATGCATGTATCCAGATAAAAAAAAGTTTTGTCCATTGAATATTAAATAGATTATAAATTTATATACTTTACCTGAGAATTTTGAATAATATTCAGAAAAAAATAAAGAAAAAAAATAAAAAAATTATTGGTAAACTTCCTGGTTGTTGCTTGCGTAAGGCTCTGTAGGCGATGTGCTTAGAACAGGTGTTTCATCAGGAACCCTACTTGCAAGATAAATTATATCTCTTGAGCCTGTATTAATCCTTACTTCTGTATTTGATGAAAAGCATTCATAAGGATGTCCACCAGGTGTTGTTCCAATAGGGTTTCTTACCCTTCCTGTTCTTGAAATTCCTACTCCTCCAAAGCTCTCTAAAACACCGTCTTGATTGCAGTCAACCACAATCCATGAGCCGATTGATTTAAACACATAATCTTCACCAGGAACATTAGTCCTGAAGATTACAGTAAAATCATCATCATCGCTCTCACATGCCTGTGTTTCTTCTGGCTTGAAGATTTCTGTTCCGCATTCGTTTAAGTCATAACAAGTTCTTGTTTGCTCATTATTTATGCACTCTCCCCATTCTGTGCATGACCATGATTCTATGCAGCCTTCTTCGATAAGAATGCATTCATTGTCAATACATTGGTAGCCTTCTTCGCAAGGAGGATTTGCATAAGCGCATCCTTCTGGAACAGGCTCATAAGTTTCCAATGCTGTCAATCTTGCAAGAATCGCTGATATTGAGCTTTGAATGTTTGCTATAGAATTTTGAATGCTTGTTATTGAGCTTTGAATACTATCTATCAAAGTCTGTAGTGAATCAACCAAAACTTGCAATGCAGATACATCATCTTCTAATGTTTGTGTTTTGCTTTCTAATTCTTCTAGCCTTGACATAATATCCTCGCAGTCGCATTCCATGCCGCTGTCATATATACAGCTTTGGATTTCGCTTGGCTTGTTAAGCTCTGTACCACAATCATTCATATCTGTGCATGTTCTTGTTTTGGTATTGTCTGGCTGACACTCACTCCATGGAGTGCATGTCCAGGCTTCAACACATCCTTCTAAGCCGCAATTAGGGTCATTTTTTATACATGGACCAAAACTATTATCTGAGCAAACCTGTGTTCCTGCACATCCATCTATCATGCAGAATCTAGTATCTCCGTCACTGCAAGTACCCTTACTAATTGTTACATCAATAGATAATGGCCAATTTTGTATATTGTCTTGAGGAACATAGAAATTTACATTAAATTGCCCATTCCATGTCAATTGTTGGTCTACTGTAACATCAAAAGGAACATATCTCTCTTCTCCTGGAGCCATAACAAAAGGATTTTCAGAAAACTCAATCATTCCTGCTATATTATCAGAAGGAGTAATTGTTATAGTCGCTGGATACTCATTACCATTTATTAGGTTTATGTAGCCTGTTGCAACCTCAGGTACTGTATAATAATATACATATACATGAGGGGTGCGTGTACCTCCTGTAATAGCGCTTACTGTGCTTGTCAATAAAAAAAACACAGAAAAAGACAACAACATCAATAATATTTTTTTCATAAAGACACCTCGCGTTTAATTATATGAATTGATGAGCATGATTTATCAAATTTCTAAAAAAAGAAAAAAAAGAAAAAATAAATTTACAGCCTTATATAACTCTACCAACAAAGACTATCTCTCCGCCATCCTGGAAGTTTCCTACACATGGGCTTGGGATTTGTAACCTTAATCTCATGGTTATGTCATCTCCAATACCGATGAAATTGTTAATAAATGATTGTCCTGAAATTGTAGGATCAAACACATATTGTCTTCCAGCAAAGTTCTTTGGCATTGATTCCCATTCCTGCTGTATATTTGACTTTCTAGCTAGATATTCAACTCGCTCTATATCTATCTTGTTGGTGTCTGGGCATAGAGCTCCTCCCCATGAAAAGTCCCACATGTCCTTACCATATATCTGCATTAACAAGTATAGGCCTGAAACTGGGTCAGCTGAGTTCTCAACTGTAAAGAAAGGTGAGTAAACAGTGTCTCCTGAGTATGGGCCTTCTGTGTAGACAGCTCCGTTCTGCTTGTACATCAAACCGAAAGCGTCCTGTGACTTTATTGTCAAAGCAACAGCTGGATTTAGGTACATTGAGATTGTTCCTGGAGCATAAGCCTCGCAACCTGCGCCGCAGTCATCAGATGCCATAACTGATATCCAATATTCTCCAACAACACCGCTTGCTGCTGGCTCAACTGTGTAAGTACATTCGAATTTACCAACTGTGCCTTGAAGGTATGTCTCGCCCTCAACTTCTGTAATAGTATGATCTACTAATTTACAGCCTGCTACAATTGGGTCGTATCCGTCGCATATTGTAACTACAACTTTGACACAATCCTGAA
>PXDW01000083.1 GCA_003564925.1 Candidatus Woesearchaeota archaeon
TAAGAGCTATAAGGGCGGCTCAAAAAAATGGTATAAAAGTAATTGGTTCTGTATATGGTCAAGCAATGTCTATGGCATTTTTTATTTTACAAACATGTGATGAAAGAGTTATGGGAGATTTAGATACGATTATGGCTCATGGTTTAACATCTACTAGTGTTGGTGATATGAGAAATAGAGAAGCAGAAAATAAATTACTTAAATTTTTTCAAAATGAATATTCTGTATTATTAGCCAATAGAAGTAAGCATAACGTTGCTTGGTGGAGAAAATTATTATCAGATAACACACCAAAATTTTTTACTAGCAAAGAAAGTTTAAAATTAGGTTTAGTGGATAGGATAGAGTAATGGTAATATTGAAGGTAAAAAAAGTAAATAATAAAGCAAAAATACCTAGAATAGCTACAGAAGGCTCGGCTTGTTTTGATATTTCAACAGTAGAAGATGTTATGGTTTCTCGTGGTGGGCTTATAAAAGTTCATACTGGATTGGCTGTAGAGATACCAAAAGGATATTGTTTAGAGATATATCCAAGAAGTGGAATAGCTAGTAACGGAGTTATTATTCCAAATTCACCAGCAATTATTGATTCAGATTATCGTGGTGAATTAATTATAAATATGTATGGTTTATTTGTTGATCGTATTGTTGCTTTTGGGGCTGGTTCTAGGATAGCGCAGGCTAAGCTTGTTAAATTAGTACCAACGTCTATAAAAGTTGTTAGTAAACTAGACGATACCGATAGAGGTGACGGTGGTTTTGGTTCAACAGGATTAAAATAAAGGAGAGGAAATTAATATGGGAAATTATGAGGTTTATTTAGCAGGAAGGGTTGCCAATTTAAGTTATGAGGAGGCGGTTGATAGTCGTGAAGAATTTATAAATAAGCTTTCTAAACTTGATATAAAGTGTCGTACTCCAATGAGGGGAAAGCAACATTTATCTAATTCTAATAGTATAACAATAGATTCTTTTAAAAATGGTTTATCGGTTCAAGAAGTAATACAAAGAGATTTAAGTGATCTTGATGAAGTTGATGCAATGGTTCTTATAACTGGAGATTGTCCCAGTTGGGGGTCTGCTGGAGAGTTTTATTATTGTACTTGGATAGTTAATAAACCTACTTTAGTTATAGCTACAAAGCATATGGGTATTTGGATGGAACATTATGCTACTAGAGTAGTTTCTACATGTGATGAAGCTGTTAAAGTTTTAGATAATTGGAAAAAATATTGGAATTGGAAAGGTTCGGGAATATATGATACGAGGTAAAGTAAAATGACATTAGTAGAACTTAGAGAATTAATAAATGAACTTGGGTTAGACGACAACGCAAAAATTGTTATTCTTGTTGCAAAAGAAGATGATAATAAGTGGCACGTTGTAAAATGTGATGACGAGGGTAGACTTGTTGTTGCTCCGTAAAAGTTGGTGATGTATGAGAGTAATAAAAAGAGATGGTAGGATTGTTAAGTACAATCCAGATAAGATTGTTAATGCAATAATTAAAACGATGAAGGTTGTCGATGAGCTAGATGAAGAATTAGCTAAAGATATATCTAAAAAAGTTACAGATACAATAAATGGAAGCAAAGAGATATCGGTTGAAGAAATACAGGATAAAGTAGAAGATAATTTAATAAAAAATGCTAGTTCAAAATTGGCAAAAGCTTATATACTTTATAGAGCAGAAAGAGCGCAGGTTAGAGATTTTAGACAAGCTATTGGAGTTGAAGACGATTTAAAATTAGGTGTAAATTCTCTTTCTCTACTTGAAAAAAGATATCTTAAACGTGTTGATGGTAAAAAAGAAACACCTTCTCAAATGTTTCGTCGCGTAGCAAAAGCAGTAGCTTCTGCAGAAAAAATTTATGGTAACAGTCCAGAAAGTTGGAGTAAAACATTTTATAATATAATGGTAAACAGGTATTTTTTGCCTTCAACACCTGTGTTAGCCAACGCCGGCAATGAGGACCGTTTGTGCCTTTTCGCTTGTGTAGAAGGAGACACCATAATTAGGTGCTGTGCAGGTGATTATACTATTAAAGAGCTGTCTGATGGGGTTCTTGGTGCTTCGTTCGATGTTTTAACTGTAAATAATGGTAAAGTTGGTATTTCTAAAGCGTTTAACGCTGTAAAAACGGGTGTAAGAGACATATACAGAGTAAAATTTGATGATCTATCACACTTAGATGTAACCTTAGACCATAGAGTAATGTTGCGCAATGGTGATTTTGTTTGTGTTGCCGATCTTGTAACGGGCGATTCTGTTATGCCGTTTAACTATGACATAAATCACGGTTATCAGATAGTGTTTGAAGGTGTAGATAAATATCCAATAGCTACACATAAACTTGTTATGAAACATGGTGGTGTTGTATTAAGAAATACGGAAGTGATTCATCACAAAGATTATAATAAAAGAAACAATTCTTTTAGTAACCTTGAAGTTAGAGATAAAAAAGAACATATTGGTTGGCATATGCGTAATGCTACGTTATTTAATCCAATGTACATACCAGAGACAGCACGTAAGGTTGGTGATAAAATGTTTGGTAATAAGCGTGCTGTTGGTGCGGTTCGTTCTGCAGAGTTTAGAGAAAAGCTTAGTAAGAATAATGGTATGTATAGACCAGAAGTTTGTGCGAAGATAACTGCTGCTGCAGAGTCCAAGAGAGTTGCTTGGCAATGCCCAGAGTGTGGATTACTAAAGTATCTAACAACCAACCAAGCGTCTAAGAGAAAGTTTTGTAGCTTGTCTTGTAGTAGTCGTGGTAAAAACAACGGTAATTACAATCACGGAAAATATGAAGTATCATACAATCATAAAGTAGTGTCTGTGGAGTTTTTAAAGGTTGATGAGGTTTACGATATGTCCGTTGAAGGCACGCACAATTTTGCAGCCAATAATGTGTTTATTCATAATTGTTTTGGTTTTGAAATAAAAGATAGTATGGATAACATACTTCAAGTTGCCAAAGATTCTGGTATGGTTGAAAAAGCCGGTGGTGGAGTTGGTTTACATCTTTCAAATTTAAGACCAAAAAACGATCCTGTAAGAACAACAAGTGGTGTAGCTAGTGGCCCGGTATCTTTTATGAGGATATTTGATGTTATTAGCGATGTCACTAAACAAGGTGGTATTAGACGTGGTGGTAATCTTGGATTATTGTTGATTTCTCATCCTGATATAGAAGATTATATTCATTGTAAAACTGATGAACATACACTTAATAATTTTAATATTTCTGTAGCTATAACTGATGAATTTATGAGGGCAGTTAAGAACGGTTCTGAATTTTATTTGATTAATCCAAAAACTGGTGAAAGGGTAAAAAAGGTAGATGCTAGAAGACTGTTTAGAGTTATTGCTGAAGCAGCGTGGAGAAATGGAGAGCCTGGTGTTGTTTTTTGGGATACTTTACAAAAAGATAATCCGACACCGGAATTTGGTAATTTAATAGTAAATCTTTGCTCTGAACAACCGTTATTAGATAGTGAGGCATGTTGTCTTGGTTCTATAAATCTTGAGAAGTTCGTAGATGATGGTAAAATTATTTATAGTTCTTTAAGAAAAGTTGTACATCATTCTGTTAGATTCTTAGATAATGTTCTTGATGTTTCTAGTTATCCACTTGAAAAAATAGAAAAAATTTGTCGTAGTAATAGAAAAATAGGGCTTGGTGTAATGGGATTTGCTAATATGTTGGTAAAATTGGGAATACCTTATGATTCTAATGAGGCTCTTGTTATTGCAGAAGAAGTAATGGATTTTATAAATGTTGAAGCTAGAAAAGCATCAGTTAAGTTGGGAGAAGATAGAGGAGATTTTCCTAATATAGATAAATCAGTAGTAACGTCACCACAAAGAAATGCAACACTTACCACTATTGCACCTACTGGAAGTATTGGAATAATTGCTGAAACTTCTAGTGGGATAGAACCTTTATTTGCCGTTGTTTTTAAGAGAACCAATATATTAGAAGGAAATACATTTTTTGAAATAAATCCATTGTTTGAAGAAATAGGTAAAAAAGAGGGGTGGTATAAACCAGAATTAATAAGAAAGATTATACAGAATGATGGAAGAGTTTCTGGTATTGAAGATGTTCCAGAAAATTGGCAAAAAGTTTTTGTAACTGCTTTGGAGATTTCTCCAGAATGGCATGTGAAAATGCAAGCAGCGTTTCAAAGACATGTTGATAATTCAATAAGTAAAACTGTGAATTTACCTTTTGAAGCAAGTATTGACGATGTTGAAAAGACAATAAAACTTGCTTATGATTTAAATCTTAAAGGTATGACAGTTTTTAGAAATAACAGTAGATCTTCTCAGGTTTTACAGTGTGTAGAGTGCGATGATGGTTCTTGTTCTTTACCAGAGAGTTAAAATGTTTTTATGTAGTATTTGTGAGAAAACAATTTATTATGGGTGGTATTGTTATACTTGTTATAAAAAGTTTAAATTAGAAATAGAATCAAAAAAACCTTGGGCAAAATATTTACAAAACGAAGAAAAAAGAAGAAGGAGACTTAAAAAGTCTGGTGTTGCTATAAGCGACAGTGATTTTTATGATTTAAGATCAATAGGATGGGGAGAATATGGCAGGCAGGAAACCTAAAGGTTATGAATTAGACAAGAAGTTAAGTACTTATTTAGAAACTTATGAGGTGGATGATCTAAATAGGGCTAATGATTTATCTTCTTTACGACAACTTGCTCAGTATGAGATAATAATTGAAAATATGCAGGGGGAGTTGTCTGCTATTAAAAGTTCTGGTTCTGATACTAAAAGAGTAAAAGATTTAAGCACAGCTTTGAGAGATGCTGTAAATTCTTATACTAGTTTACAGACCACTCTTGGAATAGATAGAAAGAAACGGCAAAGTGATAGTGAAGAAAGTGTTGTTAGTTACATTGATAAATTAAAAGACCAAGCAAAGAAGTTTTTAGATGCTAGGTTTTCTGTGCTGCGATGTAGTGATTGTAATTTACCTCTTATGAAATATTATATATATGTTAAAGAAAAAGGTGAGATTGGTTCTATAGAATCTAAGAAAAAACCAATAGAAAATATAAAATATAAATTAGAGGTAGAGTGTCCTAAGTGTGGTAAAACGGTGTCAATAGATGAAAGAGAAAATAGTTCTTGATGATGGTGATTTAGCTGTTCTTGAGATGATAGAAGATCCAGTAATTTTTGGAGAGTTTGTTAGAAGTACAGATGACGAAATTGATTCTGGTGGTAGTTGGGGCTTTAATAATTATCAAAAATTAATGATATTAGATGAATCTCCTTATGTAAGTGTGTGTACTGGAAGAACTACTGGTAAAACCGTTTCATTAGAAACTAAGATAGTGCATAACTTAGTAAGTAATAAATATAGGAAAGCTAGTGCAAATGAAGTTGTTCTTGTTGTTCAAAATAAGTCACAGTTAGATCCTGTGTTTCTTCGTCTTACTCAATTTTTTAGGCGGCATCAATTTTTAAAGAATTTTGTTGATAGGACAAGTATTAATTTTTCTGAGCATTTAATAAAATTACTTAATGGTTCTATTTTACGTTGTCGAATTGTTGGGTCTTCTGCTGATAGTAATATCATAGGATTACACACTCCGTGTATATTTGTTGATGAAGCTCAAGTATTTAATTATGTAGCTTGGAATAGTCTTGGTCAGTGTCTTACGCAATGGGATGAAGGGTATCAAATGTGGATAAGCGGTGTTCCAAACGGTTTGAGAGAAAAAAATATACTACATGAAGCAGATCAATTAGATACTAAATGGTCAAGACATAACGTTTCTAGGTTACAAAGTCCAAGGTATTCTTTAGATCAAAATAAATCTGATTTAAAGCAGTACGGTGGTGAGGAAGGAGATGACTATGTTCATTTGGTCTGTTTTCCAGAAGGTACACCAATTGTATCAATGGAAGGCACAAGAGATATATCTGAAATTAGGGTCGGCGATTATGTTTTAGATGCTGGTGGTCATTATACTAAAGTAATTAACACACATAAGAATTACTATTCTGGTGACTTGGTTGGTATAAAGGTTTTTGGTGATTATAGAACTTATTATTCCACACCAGAACATCCTATACTATCAACACAGATGGATAAATGTCACACATCTGGATCTTTTGAATGGAAGTGTTGGTATAGTTGTGGTAAAAAGAATTGTTACAATAAATTGTATAAAAATTATTCTACTGATTTTTGTAGTGCAAAGGATATAACAAAGTGGCATAGGTTACATTATCCAATTGTTAATAGTATTGATAAAGAGTATATAAACATCTCTGATTTTGTTGGTGATGTGGTAGTTATTAATGATTTTGTAAGAATAACCAACGGCAGAACAAAGTCTGGTAAATACATAAATAGCAACAAATTAAAGGGTGATATTACCAACAGAGTATATTTAGACAGTGATTTTATGTCTATTTTGGGTTGGTATCTGGCAGAGGGATCTGTAGTACGCGGAAATTGTCTACAATTTTCTTTTCATAAAAAAGAGCGTCCAATTGCAGAGAATATTGCTAAGTATTTTAAGGACACATTTGATGTTAATAGTACAGCTTCCAACGGTAATGGTAATGGCATATATCTAAAAATATATAACACAATTTTGTGTAGTTTGTTTACTTCTTTGTGTGGGGTTCATTCTTGGGGAAAAAGTATTAATCCCGCAATACTTAATCTTGGAGTAGAAAAAATAAGAGTATTGTTAGAGGCATATTTTAAAGGAGACGGTCATAGAAGAGCGGGGGAAAGAAGTAATGAAGAATCTTGTACTACTGTGTCATACAAATTAGCCAATGATATCAGATTTATGATGTTTAGAGTTGGCATATTTACTTCTATATCTGTTCAAGCAAACAAAAAACCATTGTTAATACTTAATAATAAGAATCTAACTAATCCTAGAGATAGTTATACCATTTCTTTTGTGCATGATAGCAATAGAAAGTACATTAATAATGATTATTACACTATAAGAGTAAGAGACATAGTACATAAGAGTTTTTCTGGTGAGGTTTACAATCTACAAACAGAGAGCGGCACATACTGTTTACCTTCTTATGCTGTACACAACTGTGGAGAGCATGGATCACCTGCATTTTCTGTGTTCGATCGTAAATTAATGAAAATAGAAAGTTATGATGTTGTAGTTGGTATGTTAAATAATCTTACATTGGAACAAGCTGGTGGAAAGTTTTATGAGGTTTTGAAAGCTCCAGATATGACAATGAATTATGATTTGGTGGCGTGTTATTCTTCAGATACAGAGGTACTAACACATGGTGGGTGGAAATTATTTAAAGATTTGTTACCTAATGATAGGGTGGCCACACTAAGTAGTAATAACGAGCTTGAGTATCAAAATTATACTAATTATATATGCTATCATTACTCTGGTAAGATGTATTCTGCTCAAAGTAGATTTATTGATTTGCTTGTAACTCCAAATCATAATTTATATGTATCACATAAAAAGCGTGGGTCTTATATTAATAATAGATTTGAATTGGTAGCAGCTGAGGACGTGTTTGATGAGTCAGTTAGGTTTAAGAATACTTGTAAGTTTAATGGTATAGCATTAGATTGTTGGACAATTCCTGGATATAATGTTTCTTATACTAATCGTTGGGGATCAAAAAATAATTTAACCATTGATTCGGTAGTTGTA
>PXDW01000092.1 GCA_003564925.1 Candidatus Woesearchaeota archaeon
CTAGCGAACCCCTGTGCCTCCTTAATGGGGGCCAGGGATGACAGAAAAGTTACTCCGGGGATAACAGAGTTGTCGCGCCCGAGAGTTCCCATCGACGGCGCGGCTTGCTACATCGATGTCGGCTCTTCCTAACCTGGCTGTGCAGAAGCAGCCAAGGGTGGGGGTGTTCACCCATTAAAAGGGATCGTGAGCTGGGTTCAGAACGTTGTGAGACAGTTTGTTTGATATCTACTAGAGATGTTGATGTCTGAGGGGAAGGAACCTTTAGTACGAGAGGAACAAGGTTTCGAGGCCTCTGGTCTACCGGTTATCTGACAAGGTATGCCGGGCAGCTACGCCTTACATGGATAAGAGCTGAAAGCATCTAAGCTCGAAGCCATCCTCAAAAAGAGACATCATAGGACACCTATAAAACATAGGTTTGATGGAAACAGTGTGTAAGCATCAAGGTAACGAGATGTTCAGCATGTGTTTCCCAACAGTCCATACCTTTAGCTATTTGTGTGTGGCATCATTTTTTTTCTTTTAGTTTAAAAATATATAAGGACAGAATTCATATAGATTTATCTATATTATAAGATATATCACCTATAGATTTTATATAGAAATAACTTTGATTGTTTTAATTTATAAAGGAATAGTTGTTATTAAAAAATCAATTAGTTATTTTTTATTGTTCTTATGTTTACCCGAAACAAAAAGATGTCCTGGCTCTTTTTCCTTGATATCTATTTCCTCTAAATCATTTATAAGAATATCAGAGCCTTCTATTAAATAACTTATATTCAAATTATTGATAAATATCTTATGTATTTTACTAAAATCAATCATTTTTTTCGGAACTTCAGCTGTCTTATGAGGATTATTTATATCAAAAAGGTTTACAAAGACGGGGCTATTTCCATCATCATCCCTTTTTCCTTTCCTTCCTATTATTGCGGATGTTGTTCCATATTTCATTAATAAAAAGAATATAATAGATTATTTAAAAAGGTTTTTATTTTTCAAAGAACAAAAACCTTTTTCTGAGTTTTATGTCAATTACATCATTAATTTTTTTTATATCCAAAACTAATTTATTCAGTTTCTCAGCTTCATCAATCTTCATTCTCAAACTTATGACTAGATGTTCCTTTACACTTTTTACATTTATAGAAAGAACAACAACTTCTTTCTCTGCAAGCATATTCAATAAGTCTTCTATCAACCCTATTCTATCCCTAACATATATCATCAATGTTCTTATTGTCCTATCTTTTTGCTTCCATTTCATCGGAATCTCTTTATTGTTAACTAATGTTGCTAAGTTAACGCAGTCACTTTTATGAATACTTATGGATCCATCTTTCATAACAAATGCTTTTATATTATCTCCATACTGAGGGTTGCAGCATTTGGATATCTTAAGCTGTTTATTTCCGTTATAATCAAGAAAATTTAAAAGGTTTATTTTGTAATCGTCGCTTTCCTGGGCAACTCTCAATGCTTTTGCATCTCTTTCAGATACCATACCTAGGCTTTGCTTTATTTTTGATTTTGCCCTATTTGTTACAACAAAACTTAGCCAGTTTCTGCTAGGTTTTGCGTTTTTCTGTGTTATTATATTTATTATATCTCCGCTGTTTAGTTTTGTGTTCAAAGGCACAATTTTATTATTTACTTCAGCTTTGGAGCAATGATTTCCAATGTCTGTATGAACCTCATAAGCAAAATCAATAGGCGTAGATCCCTCCGTAAGAATTATCGGATCTCCTTTAGGAGTAAAGACAACAATCTCATCTTGAAACAAGTCTATCTTTAAGGATTCTACAAAATCCCTGCTTTTTGATTCCCTTTTCCAGTCCAGTATTTGCTCAAGCCATGCGATTCTCCTGTCAAAAAGCTTATCCCTTTCAGTTCCTTTATATCTCCAATGTGCGGCAACACCATACTTTGCTTTATAATGCATATTTAAGGTTCTAATTTGAACCTCCAATACAACCCCTAATGGTGTTTTAACATCAGAATGAAGGCTTTGATAACCATTAGGCTTTGGGTTAGTTATATAATCCTTGAACCTTCCTGGAACAGGCTCCCAAATTTGATGAATTAAATTTAATGTCCTATAACAATCTGATTTATTTTCAACTATAATTCTTACAGCAATCAAATCAAAAATCTCATCAAAAGACTTGTTTTTTTGCTTCATTTTTCTATATATGCTATAAAAATATTTAGCTCTTCCAGAAACATTTGCATTTATATGATTCTGGTTAAGTTTTTCCTCCAGTATATTTATTATCTTCTCTTTTTTTTCCTCCCTTTTCTCTCTTTTTTCATTTATCTTCATTTTTATTTCTGAATATGCCTTGGGCTCTAAATACTTAAAAGAAAGATCTTCGAGCATTCCTTTCATAGTCCACATACCCAATTTATGAGCTATCGGGGAGTATATTTCCATAGTCTCTTTCGATATTCTTTTCTGCTTATCTTCCCTAAAATGTTTTAAAGTCTGCATATTGTGAAGCCTATCAGCTAGCTTTATAAGTATAACTCTAACATCTTTTGTGGTAGCAAAAAGAACTTTTCTTATATTTTCAGCGCCATAATCTTCTCCTGTCTTAAAATCAACTTTCATTATCTTGCTGACTCCTTCAACAAGAGAAGATATCTCATCCCCAAACTCCCTCTCAATCTGATTCATATTTATTTTTGTATCTTCTATGCAATCATGCAATAAAGCTGCGCATATTGTAGAAACGTCTGCGTGCATATCAACTAATATTTTTGCAACCTCAAATGGATGTTCTATATAATCTTCCCCGCCGAGCCTTTTTTGACCTTGATGAAGCCTATAAGCAAAATTATATGCTTTCCTAACTATGCCAAAATCAGAATTAGTGTTATATTTTTTAATATCTTCAATGAGGCTTTCGATTTTTGACATTATATTAAAAATATAAGAATAGTATTTAAATGTTTTTGAGAATTTTTTAGATTTTTTATTTTGTAAATTATAAAACTACATGTTATTATATATTATAAAAATTGCTTCATTCACTTTATAGCTTGAATAAATTAATTTTTTATGTGGAATAAATTACCTTAAATAAAGGCATCTGCTTGAAAAAATGTATTTAGGTTCAAAATGATTTGAAAGTTCTTGCAAGCATCAGGCTGTTAAATATTTATGCTAATTTTTATTAATATTTGAAAAAATTTATATAATAACACCTAATTTTTATGATTATGATAGCTTTAGGAATTGAATCAACTGCCCACACGTTTGGAGTAAGCATTTTAAATGAAAAAAAAATCTTAAGCAATGTTAAAAAAAGCTATGTTACAGATAAAGGTGGCATCATACCCGCAAAATTAGCTGAGCATCATGTTGAAGTATGCGATGAAGTAATTAAAAAATCATTGAAAGAGGCAAAAATTAATCTAGATGATATTGATTTAATATCATTTTCTCAAGGTCCGGGTCTTGGACATGCCCTTCGTATCGGGGCAATTATTGCAAGAACTCTTTGCTTAAAGACGAACAAGCCAATTATAGGCGTTAACCACTGTATCGCCCATCTTGAAATAGCCAGGCTTTTGACAAAGGCAAAAGATCCCGTTCTCCTTTATGCTTCAGGAGCAAACACGCAAGTTATAGCGTATGAAGGAAAAAAATACAGGGTTTTTGGCGAAACTCTGGATATGGGTGTTGGAAATTTTCTTGATTCATTTGCCAGATATTTAGAACTTGGCTTTCCTGGAGGTCCTAAGATAGAGCAGCTTGCAAAAAATGGTAAGTATATTGAATTGCCTTATGTTGTCAAAGGTATGGATGTTAGCTTTGGTGGAATACTTACAAATATAAAACAAAAGTATAACAAAGGGACAAAAAAAGAAGATTTATGTTATTCTGTGCAGGAAACTGTATTTTCAATGCTTTTAGAGGTTTCAGAAAGAGCTATGGCGCATTGCGATAAGCAAGAGCTTGTCTTAGGAGGGGGTGTTGCATGTAATTCAAGGCTTAAAGAGATGGCCGAATCTATGTGTAAGGAAAGAGGTGCAGAATGCTTTATCCCTGAAAACCAATATTTAGTTGATAATGCTGCCATGATAGCATGGCTTGGCCTTGTAGAATACAAAGCAGGAATTAGAATGAAGATTAATGAAACAGAGATAAGGCCTTATGAAAGAACAGATGATATAATTGTTGAATGGAGATAATTTGATTATATATAAAAATTATAATGTATAAAAATTTATAAGTTAGATAAATTAATATTATTTGCTTTTTAGTATTTTAGACAATATATCTTCTTTTCCTTTCCAATCCAATGCTTCTTTAAGAACATCCTGAATTGTTTCTACAGATATAATCTTAATCTTCGCTAATTTATTTTTGTCAATAACTATATCTTTAATATTTGATTTTGGAACTAAAACTTTTTTGATGCCCGCTTCAACAGCAGCCTCGACCTTTGCAGAAACACCTCCAATTGGCAATACTTCTCCCCTTACGCTTAAAGATCCCGTCATAGCATAATCCTGATTTACTGGTATCTTTTTCAGAGCAGATATTATTGCAGTTGCAACTGCTATGCTTGCTGAGTCCCCTTCAACTCCTTCATAAGTCTGAAGAAATTGGACATATAAGTCATACTTCTCTTTTATATCTTCTCCGAAATATTTTTTGATTATTGCGGAAACATTTTTAACAGCCTCTTTTGCTATTTCCCCAAGTTTTCCTGTTGCTATTATCTCTCTTTCCTTTCCCCCAAAAGTTACCTCTGCCTCTATAGGCATTATTAATCCTGAGTATATACTGGTTTCTCCACCCATAACAGCTAATCCATTTACTCTTCCAATCTTTTTTCCTTCTGTTATAATAACTTCGTATTCTTTTCTTCTTTCAATTATTTTATCAGCAAGCTGCTGCTCCAAAGTCCTGGCTATCTTCATTGCCTCTTCTATATGGTTTTTCTCTACAAGCTTTGATTTTTTCTCTAGTGCTAGATCCCCTGAAGCCCTTATTAAACCGCCTAATTCCCTAAGCCTTAAAGTAAGGTGACCTTTTCTGTTTGCTCTTTTTCTCGCCTGTTCTATTATAAATTCGACAGCTTTTTTGCTGAAATGAGGTATTTTTTTATCTCTTATAACTTCCTGAGCTACAAACTTTGCAAGTTTATTTCTATTTTCAACATTATCAGACATGGTTTCTTCCATATAAACTTCATAGCCATATCCTCTTATTCTTGACCTTAAAGCAGGATGCATATTCTTTACTGTCTCTAAATTTCCTGCAGCGACTAAAATGAAATTGCAGGGAACTGGCTCTGTTCTAACCATTGCTCCAGCACTTCTTTCAGATTGGCCCGTTATTGAAAACTTTCCTTCCTGCAAAGCCGTCAGAAGCTCTTGTTGAGTTGCAGGCTGCAAAGTAGCAATTTCATCAATAAAAAGAACACCCATATTTGCTTTATGTATCATACCAGCCACAACACGCTCATGGGCTGGAGTTCCCAAACCCCCTGATTGAAAAGGGTCATGAAGAACATCTCCAAGTAATGCTCCTGCATGCGCTCCTGTTGCATCGAAAAAAGGCACTTGCTTTTTATTAAAGTTATCAACAACAAGCTTTGGGGATTGATTTCTGTCTCCCATTTTTTTTGTAAGGTTTATTAAAAGAACAAAACCAAGTATAAATACTATCGAGGTTATCATTGAAGCTGCATATATTATATCAGATATTTGTCCTGTTCTCCATAAATAATAAGGAAAAAAAGTAGCAAAAATTACAAGTGCAAACAATATTATGTTCTGATTTTTTAAGAAACCACTACCTTGAAGTTTGCTTTTTGAAACAATTTCTCTTCCTTTTCCTCCAGGAAAAGTCCTTATTATGGGCTGGTTTTCATCATTTGGATTTGGAAATGAGACAATATCAACTAATTTTTCTTTTGGAAGCAATTCAGCTAAAGCCAACCCAAGCATACTTTTTCCAGTTCCGGGCTCCCCTATCAATAAAACATGTCTCCTCTGCTCTGCAGCTTTCCTTATAACATTAACTGCGTCCTCCTGACCTATAACCTGCCCTATTATTTTCTTAGAAACTTTTATTTCCCCGGTGGATTTGAATCTCAACTCTTTTTCCATACTGGCAAAGAAAGAAAACTCATATTTAAATGTTGAGGTTAATATTCTTTTTATATTTTAATAAAAACAATAGATTTATATAATATTTATAGATAACAGAATGAAAGATTTGACACGAGTGATTAAAAATGATGTTTTGTCCCAAATGTGGGTCTTTAATGGTTCCGAAAAAAGAAGGTGGAAAGAAAGTTCTAGGATGTACATCTTGCAAATATAAAAATAATAAACTGGAAGTGGCTCAGTTAAAGGAAAAAATAAAAGAAGAGAAAGAAGTTGAGATTCTTGAAAAGCCGAATGATGGTTTGCCATTGCCTTTAACTGAAGTTGAATGCCCTAAATGCAGTAATAAGAAAGCTTATTATTGGATGGTTCAGACAAGAGCATCAGACGAGCCAGAAACTAAATTTTTCAAATGCCAGAAATGCGAACATATCTGGAGAGATTATAGTTAGAATAAACAATTAGTATTTACAAATTTTAATTCTTTCAGATAATTTTTCATATACCTCCATAAAAGTTTTGTAATTTAGTCTAGGATATTATTTGACAAAATTTTTGAAATAGTCATATTTAGAAATTATATATAAACTTTTATAGTAGTTAATGTTTATTTTACTTATGAATATAGAAAAATACATCTCAGAAAACTCATTAAAAATTATTGTAAAGCCAAACTCTCCAAAAACAGAGATTATAGGCTATGATGAGAAAAGGAAAGCTTTAAGAGTAAGTATAAAAGCTCCGGCTGAAAAGAACAAAGCAAACCTGGAAATTATAAAATATTTCTCAAAAATACTAAAGAGACAAGTAAAAATTAAAGGTTTAAGCTCGAAAGAAAAGCTACTCGTTTTTGATTAAATCCATGATTTTCCCAATCTGTTTATTTAAATCTTCAAAAGAGCCATTATTCTGAAATCTAAAATCAGCCATTTCGATGCATTTAGATATATTCTGCTTATTTGGATCAGGATTATTCATCTCTCTTTTCTCTTCCTCGAGAAATTCTTTAAATGAAATATTATCTGTTACTGTGCCTCTCTTACTAAGCCTTTCATACCTTATTTTAGGATATGCATCTATAGAGAAAAGATAAAAATTCCCTAGTTGTTTAAGTTTTTTTATCTCGCCGATATTTCTTATGCTTTCTATTACAGAGTCTTTTCCTGTTTTTTCTGCTTTTTTGTACAATTGTTCGATGATGTAACTGGGAGAATGTTTCTCTCTCAAATTATTTGCAACTATAACCATATTATCCCTATTAACCTCTAAATTTTGCTTTTTTATCTCTTTTATGAGATAATCCCTAACAGAAAAATGTGCAAAGCCTTTTTCCTTGAGGTATTCAACTATGGTTCCTTTTCCAGCTCCAAAAGTTCCTGTGATCCCAATTATCATATTAGTTGAGTAATAAGCTTATTTTTTATATTTTTTGATTGGGTTAAATTCGTAAGTTTTATAAATAAATCAGATTTTCTTATGAGTATGGAAATAAATGTCTTGGAAGATAAGAAAAATCGTATGGTTTTTGAAATAAAAGGAGA
>PXDW01000101.1 GCA_003564925.1 Candidatus Woesearchaeota archaeon
AAGAATATCTAAATGATTTTAAATGTATTTTAAGGTACGATCGTTTTAATATAAAATATATCGATATTATAAGCGCAATAAAAAATGCTATTAAAGTTGCGATAGCAGCTCCGCTTACCCCGAAGCCAAGAAAATATATGAATATAGGATCAAGGATGATATTTAATAAAAGAGCATAAACTTGGACTTTCATAGGGGTTTTTGTATCGCCTTGAGAAACAAATATGTTGTTTAAAACATAGGCTGGAAACATAAAAAATGCGCCAAATAATATAACTCTCATATAACCGATACCCAAATCCAAAACTTCTTGGGTTGCGCCAAATAAGTAAAATACAGGCTCTAATAAAAAAATTCCAATCCCAAACACAAAAACTGCCAATATAATAGAAATAAACAATCCATGCATAGCTGTGTTTTCTGCCTCTTTCTTTTTTTTAGATCCAAGCAGTCTTGATATTCTGGAGCCCATTCCTGCTCCAATTCCTGAATTAATTGACATTAAGATAAAGAATATTGGAAAAGAAAATGTTAAAGCTGCTATTGCGTTAGCACCTAATCTTCCTACAAAAGCAGTATCAACTATGTTGTACATGGTCTGAACAAACATAGCAATCATTATGGGAGCTGACAGAACAAGCAGTCCCTTTTTCGGTTTTTTTATGAATTCTTTTATTTTTTTTTCAACCATTTAACTATAATGGAGAAAAAAATAGCTCCTTATATCTTTTTCTATAAAAAATAAAGAAATAAATTAAAAATAATTATAAAATCTTAATTTTGAATGTTAATGCCTTACCTGCCAATGGGTGATTCAAATCAAGTGTAACTTCTTTATCATCTACTTCGGATACTAAACCAGGCATTTGGGCTCCATTTGGGAGTTTCAATGCAAGCATCATTCCTTTTTCAAGCTTTTTTTCAGTTGGAACTTGGTCCTTCGGTATTTTTTTTATGAGTTCAGGATTCCTTTCACCGTAGGCTTCTGCAGGGCTAAGTTTTATTTCTTTTTCTTGACCTTTTTCCATTCCAATAACAGAATTATCAAATCCAGGTATTACTTGTCCTGATCCTGCTTCAAACTCTAATGGTTTTTCATGCTTTGCAGAGCTGTCAAAGACAGTCCCATCTTCTAGTTTTCCTTCGTATTCAACCTTTATTTTATCTCCTTTTTGTATTGCCATTATATCATCCTCTAAAATAAAAACAAGCATAGAACTCATTTTTAATATTTATTTATGCAATAAACACTAATCTTATTTAATTGTTTTGTTTTATGTTATTCATCCAGGCTTTGAAGCGCCAACAAATCCTCATTTGTGAGCTTTTCACCTTTTTTTATTTTTTCTTCTACTGCTTTTCTTTTTTCTTTAAGGGTAATCTCGTCTTCTTTTTTTCTTTTTTCTTTAACACTTTTCTTAACGTCATCAACTTCTTTGCTTACATTTTTTAAATCTTCAAGCTTTTTTTTCAGCTCTTCATTAAGTTTTAGAAATTCTTCTTTCTTCTCGCTAAATTTTTTCAGTGCTTCTTTCTCCTTTTTCTTGGAGATATCAAATTGCTTTAATGACTTGATCATCAATTCGTGATTTTCTTGGCTTTTTCTTGCTTTTTCCTGTATTTGTTTATGTATTAAATTAGCCTCTTTTTTCATTGAATCTATACTCAATGAAAGTTTCTTCGCTTGCTTCTGCATATCCAAAGCAGATTTTGATTCAGAAACTTGTTTCTTCAGGTTATTTATAACTTTCATTATCTCTTGTTCTTTTTTGAAAGATAAGGCTTCTGTTTCGATTTTGTTCTCGAGTTTTTCGATATCTTCTTTTATCCTGATAGGATCCTTTTTTATATTCCTTTTTTTTAGAAAAGAAGATCTTTCTTTGTTTAATGTCTTGATGTTTGAAATCTCTTTTCTAATCTGCTCATTAAGGTTAAGCCTTTTTTCCTTAAGGTCTTGAACTTCTTGAGTCAGCTTATCTCTAATATCTTTAGAATTCTTTATATTTTCTCTAAGTTTATTTACTTCTTTTTTGTTTTCTTCTTTTTTTTTAAACCATGACTCCTTTATATCATTTATGTCGTTTAGTCTTCTCTGTATCTGGATGATTTCTTTTTTTAATCCACTAATTTTTGTACGGTCTTCTTCTTTTGACATATCATATCACTTTTTTATTGGGATCACCAATAAAAATAAAGCAAAAAAAATTATCCGAACAAAGATCCTAATCCAGCAGCAGCCTGCTCTTCAGATTTTGTGTCTTCTTCTTTTTTCTCTTCTTTTTTCTCTTCCTTTGCTTCTCCTTTTTCGCTTGCACCCACGGGCGCAGCAGCAACCTGAACAGCTGAAGCTTTTTCAATTGCTTCTTCTATATTGACACCATCAAGAGCAGCAACCAAAGCTTTCACTCTAGCTTCATCAACTTTAACTCCAGCAGCAGCCAATACTTTGGTTACACTAGCTTCATCAACTTTCTGTCCGGCTTTATGAATCAGCATTGCAGCATATACATATTCCATTTTAATTCCTCCATATTTTATTCTTAATTTAACTTTTTTGTATCTTTTCCTGAATTATTCTAAGATTTTCTTCAGCTTTTTTCATGTCATCTTCAGTAGTAGGATTCTGCTCCTGTACATCTTTTTCAGAGGCAGTTTCAAGTGTTTTTTCTTCTGTTTCATTTTCTTTGTCAGCAGATTCTTTTTCAACTTCTTCTTTTTTCTCATCAGTTTTTTCTTCTGGAGAATCATCTTTAGTCTTTTCAGGTTCTTTTGCTTCTTCTTGAGAAGCTTCTTCAGGTTTTTCCTGTTCTTTTTCCTTATCTTTTTTTGTTTCTTCTTCCTCTGGTTTTTTCATTTTCTCTACCTCGGGCAAATTTAATTTGTTAGCAAGATTTTTCATCTGGGTTTCAGCTTTCCCTATAACATTTCCAAGAGTCTCATCTGTAATAATATCCTGTCCTATAGCCAAATTCTTTGAGTCATTGAAAACTTTTCCGATTAAAAATTCTATATTTTCTTTTGTTGGATAGCCTATTTCTACAGCCAAGTTAAAAGAAATTCTAGCCCCATCTTGTATATCTGAAATGTATTTTGACTCATCTACAGCCAATATGTCTTTTTTGAATATACTTCCATCTTCATATATGGCAACAATATTTAAGCCAATTTCCATGGGTTCTATCCCTAATCTTGAAAGAACACCAGCAAGTTTTTCTTCAATAGGATCGCCTTCTTTTACAACTAATGAGTCTTCTTTTATTACAACTTTTCCATTTTCGATGCCTGCCTTTATTCCTGCTGACCCCAACTCCCCTATTATTGGGCCAGGAGCAAATCCTGTTGGTCCTGCAGGGACTATTATATCTTTAGGAGCTTTTTGACCTGTTTTTGCCGGGGCATTAGACTTGCTTTTTTCTAAAATTTTATATAGTTTGAATGGGTTTTCTTTTGTAAAAATTAATGCAGGCATCCCTTTCAAGTATGTCTCAATTTCCTTTATGTTATCTTTTTTTGACTTTTCTATCGCAAGTTTTATCAATCTTGTTTTGCCCATTTTTAGGATCATTTCATTTCTCAAAGATTTTACTATTGTTTGAAGCTGTTTAGCCGGAAGATTCTCCATATTAACAGACGCTATTACATTATATTCATCTATCAATTTAGTAAATTCTTCTACAATTTTTTTCTTTGTTTTTGAAGGTGCCATTTTACGCTATTTTTATTGGTTTTCCCATCGTTAGTTTAACAAGCACTGATCCCACATTGTTTTTTTCATGTGGAAGATGGTGAATTAATTGATCATAAATTGTTTTTATATTGTCTATAATCTCCTCATCTTTCATATCTTCTTTTCCAGCAAGACAGTGAACAACAGGAGATGTTTTAGCAGATATTCTTATTGTTTTTTGCAATTTATTGTACAATGGCTCAATATTTGCCGCAGGCGGGACAATACATCCTGCTTTTGGATTTGGCATTTTTCCTTTTGGCCCTAGAACTTTACCGAAAGCAGTAGCAACCTGTGGCATTATGTTTGCCTGAGCTATAAAAAAATCATATTCTTTTGCTAATTTTTTTGCTAATCTTTTGTCTTTTTGATATTTTTCAAATTCTGTCTGCAAAACAACCTTATCAACTATTTTTTCAGCGCTTTTAGCAAGTTCTGGACCTACTAAAGCGCAAACTTTTGTTTTTTTTCCTTTTGAAAAATGAAGCTGAACAAAGAAATCAACTTGATTGTCTGATTTTTTTATATCGAGATTCTTTAGGTTTATAATTAAGTCTATACTTTGTTTAAAATTCCTTTTTGATTCCCTCGCTTTCGCCAAGGCTTGTTTTATCTTTTCATCATTCATTTCTACCCTCCTACCTAAGTAGTTTTTAATAAGCTAATGGGCATTTACCAAAGAAAATGGGTTTTATTTATAAAGTTATCTTTTTTATAGAAAATTTATAAATTAATTTATCTATACTGGTAAGGTATCTCGCCGAATTCGCAAATCTTGCATGTTGCATCAAGCTCAACCCAGTCTGTTCCCCTTATTTTATATCTATTAATAGCTTCAGGTAGGTATATTTTGTTATAAACATGATTAGGAACAAAAACAAATTCTGTCCTTATTCCTATTGCTTCCATAAAATTGGCTAAAAGAACAGCATGGTCATCACAGTCTCCACCTTTTGTTATCAATGTTTCTTTAGGCCCTTTCACATACTCATATTTAGGATCAGAGATATAAATAAGATTATTTCTGACAAAATAATAGATTGCTTTTGCCTGGCATACTTTTTCAGAGCCGCAGCCATAAGAAGCTATCTTATCAGCCATTATTTTTATTTCTTGGTCATTTCCATTGACTAGCTTATAAAAATCGCTTCTCGTGAATATATCAATCTTTTCTTCTTGCCTTAATTCTGGCAATACAACGTCTTCATAATTAGGTATCTCTCTAGGATTAGGGTCAAGCCTTATGCCATAATAAGGAACTACCATCAAAACAACCATAAGCAATAATACTATGGAAAGAATTATCCTAAGTGGTGTAAACCAGACTTTTTCCTGCTCCTTTTGGTTTTCATCTTCTTTTTCATCAAATTCCTTCATCATTTTGCTGTAATTTAAAAAACTATATAAATTATTTGTATTTTTTAATAAGTAAAATGAATAATCTGCCAAATCATGTTGGTATCATTGTTGACGGAAACAGAAGATTTGCAAAGAGACTCATGATGGAGCCTTGGAAGGGACATGAGTATGGATTTAAGAAATTTGAGTCTCTTCTTGAATGGTGTAAAGAGCTGAATATAAAAAAATTGACTCTATTCGTTTTTTCTATAGAAAACTTCAAAAGGCCAAAGCTTGAATTTGATTATTTAATGAATGTTTTTAGGCAAAGCTATGATAAATTAATGAAAGACCCCAGAGTTGATGAATACAGGATAAAGATAAACTTTATTGGCCGTTTAGAGCTTTTTCCAAAAGATGTTCAAGAAAAGGCAAAGCAATTAATGGAAAAAACAAAAGATTATGATAATTATACTATTAATTTTGCTTTCGGCTATGGTGGAAGGGCTGAGATAGTAGATGCAGCAAAAAAAATGATTAAAGATGGCTTAAAAGCAGAAGATGTTGATGAGAACAGTTTTGCAAAATATCTATATTTAAGAGATGATATAGATTTGATAATAAGAACATCAGGAGAAAAAAGAACTTCGGGGTTTATGCTTTGGCAGGGACCATATGCAGAGCTTATTTTTATTGATAAATTCTGGCCTGAATTTGAAAAACAGGATTTTTTGGATGCTTTGACAGAGTACGCTAATAGGCAAAGAAGGTTTGGAAAATAACTAACAAGTTTCTGCTAAATAAGTTTCTGCTATTTTATTCATTCTTTTCTGTGATTCTATTGAATCTTGCTTATTCTTAAATAGGGTTATAATACAAGAGCCTGATCCAGTTAAAAAAGCTTTTGAACCATTTTTATTTATTTTATTGAATATATGCTCTATTTCATTGTATTCTTCTTTTATCATATTTTCAAATTTATTATATGTATTTTTTATTATACCTTCAGAATCACCTTGTTTGATTGCTTTTAGAATATCTTCTATACTGCCTTTGTTTTTTGTTTCTTTATTATTTTTATCATAAAGAATATAAGCTTCTTTTGTAGAAATTGAAATACTCGGCTTGGTTATTGTTAAATAAAGCTTAGGTATTTGTTTAAGAATCTCAATTCCTTTATCTGTTTCCGAATCTCTTGCTGTTTTCTCATAAAAAAAATAAGGTATGTCGTTTCCTAAATTATATTTTCTCACAAATCTAGATAATTCTTCTGATTCTAAACCTATTTGAAGGTGTTTGTTATAGAAATTTAAAATATAAGCAACATTAGAGCTGCCTCCAGCAAGTCCTGCCCTTATAGGAATTCTTTTTTCAATGAAAATTTCAAAATCTTTATTTATCTTATACTCTTTCTTGAATTCCCTTATTGCTTTACTAACTAAGTTTTCTTTTTTGCTTAAAGCTTTACAAGTAACTTGAGTTTTACTTGAATCTCTTAATTTTATAATGTCATAAAGGCTTATTGTCTGTTTTATGCTGTCTATCTCATGATTCCCGTTATCAAGCTTATTTATTATATCAAGAAATAGTGTAATTCTTGCATATGATTTTATCTGATATTCAGGCATGATATTCACTTTCGTTAAATACTTTTCCTTGAAAATTATATATTTTATTATCAAGGTTTTGCCATGCATTAAAAGGCAGCCCTGCTTTTTGGCAAAGCATATGAAGGGCTTTCTCGGCATCGCATTTGTATTCTGTAAAAACCTGCGGCAACAATAATCCGGAGCCATATCTTGATTTTATTATCAGGCCGTCTTTTCCAATCTTGATTTTTTTTAGATATTCTTCAGGATTTTTTACTTCAATCAGTTTTGGGACTGATAAAATAGAGATTTCTATTTCAATATCTTTCAACTCATCTCTTTCCAAAGGCCTAAATCTAGGATCAGAGAAGGCAGCAGATTTAGCCGATTCAATAATAGCTTTATATAATGGAAGAACAGGCTCAGGATATCCTATACAGCCTCTAAGCTGCCCCTTTTTTTCCAAAGTTACAAAAACTCCCTGTTTTTCAGAGAATTTTTTCATATTTGAAGCATCAATCTCACTTTTTGTAAAATAAGAATTTATAGAATCTCTGGCAAGTTTTAATAAAGAGGCCTTATCCTCATTATTCATTTTACCTCTTTCATAAACTGTTTTTTAAAATTGTCATTCAAGCTTTTTATTCTCTTAACTGCTCCTTCGAGAGCCTTTTTAGGGCTTTCTTTTCCATCTGTCTCAACAATCATTTTAGGAATGCCTATCAAAGGATGCTCAATATTATATGCAGCAGCTTTTACATGATTATCATTCCAAAGCTCTTTTCTAAGTATATTGCAGAATG
>PXDW01000004.1 GCA_003564925.1 Candidatus Woesearchaeota archaeon
AAATATTATAATTTTACATTCCACAAAATAAATCGCAAAATATTAAGTCCTCCTGCAGCTCTTCATAAAAATTATGGCTGTAAGAGCTAAAAACCTTGGAGTTCTTTATGTTTTTCTGGAATAGCTTATTTTTCTTCAACTTCATCTTCTTCCTCTTCTTCAATATATTTGTTTAATGTGGTATTTTTCATTACAGTATCAAAGCTTATCATTTTCCTGTGCTACCGAAACCACCTTCACCTCTTTCTGTTTCGCTCAATTCTTCAACCTCTTCTAATTCAAAATTCTCAAATTTATTTAAAACCATTTGCGCGATTCTTTCACCTTTCTTAACTTCAAAAGGATCCTGGCCATGATTTATTAAAATTACACCGACCATCCCCCTATATTGATGGTCTATTGTTCCTGGAGTGTTTAGAACAGTTATCCCGTTCTTGACTGCAAGACCAGATCTTGGCCTTATCTGCACCTCATACCCTTTAGGGATTGCTAACTTAATTCCGGCAGAAAATATCTTTCTCTCTCCTGGTTTTAAAACATAGTCTTCGGCTGAGTAAAGGTCCATGCCAGCATCGCCTTCATGCTGATATCTTGGCAATGGTAAGTTTTTGTCCTCTCTAAGAATTTCCACCCTCATCAAACATAGTAGATAAAGTGTTTATTTATAAAGAATATTAAATTAAAAAATCTATATTGGAAATTAATTATTTAAAACTAATAGAATTTATAAATGTTGTATCTTAAGAGTTACTCAAAAATAACCAATAGATTCTATGAATTGCTATTGGATTTCAATGAAGTTTCAAAAGAAAATATCTTTGTAAGATTATGAAAGACGACTTTTCCTTCAACAGCATCTATTTTTATATTCAATGTTTCAAAAGATCCACTGATAAAAGTTATGTTCCAAAGAAGCTTTTCAAGATTTTGTAGTATGAATATTTTTTTAGATATAGCATAAGCCGGATAATGCTTTTTTACAAAGTTTTCTGAAATCTTCAGAGCTTTATTAAAATCAACTTTAACTTTATTTAGATCAAGCTTATTTACAATTCCGGATTTTTTGAAGACTTCGCTTTCTGGATTCTGCACAATCTTTTTCCCAACATCGAAGGTAACAATGTTGTCTTTTTCTTTATCATAATATCCTATCTGCCAATCTTGTTTTACTTTTGGGTCTATCATGACAAAAGCATGAACCAAGTAATAAGAAGTGTTTTGATTGTGCCATTCGATAAAAATTTTTGAGGATTCCAGCTTTCCGATTATATTTCCCAAAACCATGAAAAGTATAAATAAGGCAAAGGTATATAAAATTATTGGTTAATTTTTTAAACCCTATTTTGTTTTCTTTTTTTATGAGACCGGAAATCAAGAGATTATTAGAGAACCAGCATTATAAAATAGTAGGAAATAGTTCTGCTGTCAAGATATGCGCGTGGACAAAAAAGTCATTAAGAGATGAGGGCTTCTGCTATAAGCAGAAGTTTTACGGAATCAAAAGCCACTTATGTTGCCAGATAGCGCCTTCTGTCAACTACTGCCAGCAGTCATGTGTTTTTTGCTGGAGACCGATTGAGCACACAGAAGGCATGGAAATGAAAGAATTTGATGGCCCAAAAGACATTGTCAAAGGTGTTATCGAAGGGCAAAGAAAATTATTAAGTGGGTTTGGAGGAAATGAAAAAGTAAATAAAAAAAAATTAAAAGAAGCCCAGAACCCAAGACAGTTTGCAATTTCATTATCTGGTGAGCCAACATTATATCCAAAGTTAGATGTTCTGATAAAAGAGCTCAACAAAATAGGAACTACCTTTGTTGTTTCCAATGGCCTAAACCCAGAAGTTTTAAAAAAAATAAAGCCTACGCAACTTTATATTTCATTGGATGCTCCAGATGAGAAAATTTACAAAAAAGTGTGCAGGCCCAATGTTAAAGAAACCTGGAAAAAATTAATGGAGTCTCTTTCTTTATTAAAAAATATAAAAAGAAGCACCATAAGAATCACATTAGTCAAAGGATTAAATATGGTCTATCCGGAAAAATACGCTGAAATAATAAAAAAATATTCTCCAAAATTTGTTGAAATCAAGGCCTACATGAATGTGGGTTATTCGAAACACAGGCTTGACATAAAAAAAATGCCTTTGCATGATGAAATAGTTGAATTTTCTCAAAAGATTTCAGAAAAATCAGGCTATAAAATAATAGATGAAAAAAAAGAATCAAGGGTTGTCCTTCTGATGAAAGAAGATAAAAGCAGGATATCAAATAGTTTATTTAAAGCTATATTCTTATAATTTTTCCCAAGTATCCTGGATTAATTATTTTAGTCTTGCCTATGTGGTCTGTTTTTCCGCTATTCTCGTGTATATGGCCGCATATAGCTAATTCAGGCTTGAATCGCTCAATAAATTTTCTTATAGAAGCACTTCCGCAATGCCCCTCCATTAATTCATCAAGTTTTGTAGCATAGGGCGGGGCATGCGTAACTAAAACAAACTTTTTTCCTTTAAGATCTCTAAATTTTTTCATAGATTTTTCAAATTTTGAATCTTTCTTTGCAAAGCCGCCTCCGCCATATCCCAAAAAGATAATATCATCCAAGCTTTCTGTTTTATTGTGTAAAAATTTTATGTTTTTGAATTTTGAGCAGGCTTTTTCAAGATTTGATTTATCTTCATGATTTCCATGAACCATTATAACAGGAACTTTAAATGAATTTAATTTTGAAAGAAGCTTCCTTAAGTCCTCTTCAAAAATAGAAACATCTCCTGCGCAAACAACAGCATCTATATTTTTTAGTTTTTTCTTTAGTTTTTTTATATTCTTTTCGCTTCCATGCAAATCTGTAAAAAGTAAAAGCCTCATAAATACTATAGGAACAGCTTATATATTTAAGTTTTTTTAATAATAAAAAATAATAAATATAGACTTTATTTTAAAAAAACATAAAAAATAAAGCTTTTTAAATCATAATAAGTTCTAAAAAATATTTTATTTTAAAAAATAGAAATATTTATATATAAATATATTTTATAGGGGTTATATAAAAATATATAGAATTAAGAATAAAAAATTCTTAGGAGGGTTAATATATGTTTAAAACATTATTAAAGAATAAAAGATATGAGAAGGAAAATAAGATTGGGTTAGAGGATAAAATTGCTTTGTATTTAGATATGGACAAAAACAGCTTCAAAAAAAGCAAAATAGAAAACTGTTACGTGAATCCTTGGTTGGATATATCCAACAAAATAGAGAATGCGTCCGAGAAAAAGATTACTATCTATAATATGGGTATTCCTAAAGAAAAAGAAGGTTTTTTTGCTAAAAAATATAATGATAAAAACCTAAAGTTTGTTGTTATACCTGAAAAGTATTTGATAGGAGTTAATTACGCAAATAATGAAGAAGGAAAATATGACGCAAACCTAAAAAATATGAAAAAAATGACATTATCAAATATTAAAACTGAAAGATTCAATAACTTAATAGAAAAAATAAACATCAAAGACAATGTTTTAGATAAATACAAATTTGGCAAAGAAAAAAAGAAATTTTTAATAGCTAAGACAAAAAATGGAAGCTATTTTATATCAAAAGAAGATATAATTCAGTACCAAAAAAACCCAGTAAATTTTTTGGTAAGCATAAGCAGAAAGAATAATAGTGCCAAAGAAAATGATATTTTTACGAATAAGATAGAATATGGGATTATTCAGCCAGGAGAAAGATCAACTAAATACGCGATTGTATAAGAAAATAAAAAAGAATAAATAGTACATTACATTTATATTTAGAATGCAATATTACAAGCAAACAACAAACTACACATGCGCTGCATCTTCGCTGCTTATGGTTATTAACCATTTTAAGCCGCTTTACAGGCTTAGCAGGAAGAATGAATTTGATATATGGCAAAAATCTGTAGTTTTGCCTGTAAGGGCTTCTTCTATCTATGGATTGGCTATATATGCGCACGAAAACAGAGTAAAGCTAAGGGTCTGGTCTCAAAAGCTTGATTATGATTTTCCTGATTATAGATTTAAAGGATACACAAAAGAAGATATAAATGACGCTAAATATATGACAGATATGTATCTTAAAAAATTAAAAAATATGAATATTCCTTTAGAAGAAAAAAACTTTAAAATAAAAGACATAAAAAGATTTCTTGAAGAAGGTAAAATCTTGATGGTAAGGCTTGATGCTGGAGTATTTAGAAAAACAGGGAGAACATCAAATTATCTTGTTGTTTCCGGATTCAAAAATGATTATTTTACAATATATGATCCCTTACAGGGAAAGCTTCATGTTTCAGAAGAGAAATTCAAAGAAGCCTTTGATGACTTGGTTGAAAGAAGGAAAAGGCATCATAGTATGATTATTTTTGGCTAGAAGGAAAATTTATTTTTATTATCTCATCCTGGATATCATATATCAAGCTTTCAACATTTCTTGGGTTCATGTCTAAATCATAACCTATTTTTTTCATCAGTGTCTTATACTCTAAATCAAAATCATTTTTTAGAGAGAAAGAATTATTAATTTCCTTAATATTATTTGTATAAACGTAATCAATTTCTTTTTGATATTGGTTAAATTTTTCAACAAGATAATCACTTCTCAATAATTTTGATATCTTATCTCTTTTGCTTCTTTCGAATTTAGAAAGTATATATTTATCAGATACTAAATTAACTTTCAAAAACATACTGCAGAAAAGATTAATCTTTTGGTATTTGCCCATATTTTTCAAAAATTGATCTGCTTCGTTATTTTTTTCCATAAGCCATCTTATTTTTTATAAATAGCTACCTGGATGTCTTTTAATACTTTATAATCTTCAATTGTTTGCTCAAGCTGTTCAATCTGCTTTACCTGTTCCCTCATATTATCCAGTTCTAGTTTTTGAGCAACATAGTTTCTAGTTTCCTTATAAGGTATGTCTTCAATCCTAACTTCTCCATATTTTCTAATCATATCATCAACAGTTCCGAAACCAGAGTTATAAGCAATTAAAGAAGCAACCATCTTGTTTTTATTAGTTATCTCATAAGATTTATTCAGATATAAAATTGCTGCTTTGAAAGCCTCTTTTTCGTTATAAGGATCAGAAATAACTGGGTCTAGGCCATTTTCTTTTGCGAATCTATTCATTTGAGGAAGAGTACCATATCTTATCTGCATGATGCCATGCGCTATAGGAACAGAATTTCCATAAGAGTCCTTCCTATATGAAGTTGCATTAGGATTTCCTCTGCTTTCAATAAAGCAAACATCTTTAATAATCCGATCCAGAGGAACCATTTTAGGATGAGGAACAAACCCATCAGATGTTAATTCAAATATAGCTTTTTTAAGCAAATCAGAATAGCCATTTTTTTCAAAATCATTCTCGAATTTGTTTTTTTCATCGATAGTGAAAAAACCTGAATTTACCTCTTTCTCCAAATTTTTTATTTCATCTTTTGCTTGGCTTATCATGCCTTCAAGATCCAACTCCTTAATATCCCCATATTCTCTTAAAATAGAAAATTCATCTGATCCTTCAGTTTCAATATTATAAGATCTAGAATTCTTTTCAGAATCAAAATACTCGACAGCCGGATTGGAGTCTTTAAAATTTCTTTCATACCAGTCGCTGCATCCGTGAGTAATGCCCGCTAATGTAACTACACCTACAGCCGTTATTAAAATACCATAGCCTAGATTTACAATACCTTTTTTTATATATTTTAACATATAAAATCCAAGAAATCTTATACTTTATAAAGTTTTCTATTTGTTACTACTTATTAGTTGTTATATAATTTTGTTTAACATTATCTGGAATATTGTTATAAAAGAAATTTTCAGCATTCACTCTGTTCTCTCTAAAAGTATCCATACTATCTTGTATTTTTTTATCAAGTTCTTCTTGTTTATTTAGAGAAAGGTTATCATAATCAAACAAAGATCTAAGTCGTGTTTGAAACCCTATTATATTGTCTCTATTATTTTTAAATAGCATAATATGCTGTGTGTAATACTTATATATAAATCTTTCTATAATTACTACTAAATAGTTACATATTAATTCCTATTACTTAAAGTTACTATTTATTATTTTTATAGAACTTAGATTCTATATCTATACTTTTGCATAACCTATTATGATCAAAACTGTCCATAACTAGATAAACTAAAGCTGATATTCCTAACCCTACGCATGCCCCTAAAGCTATTGAATCCCTATTATTTGTGTATACCTGGCTGTTTGTAATGTTGCTAGCAACATTGTTTCCGTAAGTTATTAGATTTTCATATAAAATTTCCATCCTGTTGTAAAAATCAGGAAAGTTTTGCATGATACTATTATTAAAAAATTCAAACACAGGATTTGTTTCTAGAGAAAGATCTATTTTTTGATAATCATATTTGAATTTATCAAATATAGAATTTAAATAGCCACTAAATATGCCTCCTGTAGCTCCCGCTACAAAACCAGAACATAATTTTGTTAATGTTCTCCCATTTCTTTTTCTTTTTTTTTCTTCTATAGGCTCATATATTTTTTCTGCTTCCAGTATAGAAATGTCTTTGGTTAAGCTAGAGCTGTTTTTTTCCATATAAAAAATAAAAAAATAAATTATATATAAATATTTCTCAAATTGCTGCTCTAAAAACAAGAATTGCTAAAGCTGAGATCAATGGAATCAAAATATTATCATCAATATTTAGATACCTTAAATCGATAGCCTCTGCAGACATGCCAAAAAAGCTTGCAATTAATGCTTCGAATGGATTTACAAATAACATCGCTCCAAAAAAAGCAAATAAAGCTCCTGCTAAAGTTCCTTCAAATAATTTATCTTTTGATAAAGGATGATTTAATCTGCCAAAATGTTTGCCAATTAATATGCTGATAGAATCTCCTAATGTCAATACAGCAATACTTGCAAGAGCAATATCTTTAGAAAATAAGCTTACAGAAAAAAAACAACCAATCAGAAAAGTAAGCATTCCTAATGCTGGAAATTTTTTTCTATACTGCTTTCTTTCGAATTTATCCAAAAACCATGAAATTACAGGAATATCAACCTTAGAAGATATATAAGACCCGATAGCTGCAGCTGTAATGAATAAAAACAAAAGAAATGGGGTTAAAAAATTAATATGATACAATATAATAACAGAAACTCCGAGCAGAATATGAAAAATTT
>PXDW01000094.1 GCA_003564925.1 Candidatus Woesearchaeota archaeon
AATAGGTTCAATATTAAAGAATTAAAAGACTTGCGTAATTTCAATGTTAATCTTGAGGATGAATTTGATGATTATATCAACAAGTTTGGTTGGTCTGGTAATTATTTTTCAAAATTTGGAGGAATTGAAAAATCATTTATAGATTTAGATGAAAATGGTGGTGTTAATAGAGTTTATGGATTAAGATTCATTGAGGAAGATGATAAAATTGATCATAATGATCTTGAATATATATTAGATAATATTAAAGAATTAGAAATGCTAAAAAGAACTACTGCAAAAGCATAATTTTATATAATTTTTCTGTTTTATTATTTCTATGTATGAACTTGATTTGGAAAGTGCAAAAAAAATTATTAAAAAAAACAACTCAAAAAGAGTGTTAATACAGCTTCCGGATGGATTAAAGCCGAAAGCAGAAGAGATAAATGATTTTTTAAAAAAAGAAACAGGTTCAGAAATCCTAATATGGCTTGGAAGTAATTTTGGCTCTTGCGATGTTCCCTCACAGGCAAAAGATTTGGAGATTGACTTAGTTATACAATGGGGGCACAACAAATGGGTTTGATTTTGGCGATTCTTATTTTTATAAGTTTTCTTGGATTATTTTGCGGGGTTGTTTTGGCTTACATTGCAAAGGAAGAGCTCAATCAAGGAAAAAGGTTTTTTATAGCTTTTCAATTGGTGTTGATGGGGCTTATATTTTTCTTTATTTTTTATGAAAAATCAAATGTATTCCTGATATCTAGCTTAATATTTCTGTTTGGGTTTCCTTCAGGAAGTTTAATTATTTATGAAAAGTTAAAATTTAAAAGAATAAATTTCAGGACATACATAATATATTCAGCAGTTTATATTTCTCTTTTTATTATTCAGGCAGTTTCTTATCTCTCAGTTGATTTTTAATAAATTTTCATTAACTAGATTTTTACGGTAAGGCCCTGAATTTTGTGTTAATAAGCCCCCATTCTATGAAAACCAAGAGCAGGGCCAAAACCATGAATATGAAACTTAAATCGAGCGATATATAGCTTTCATGGGCTTTCATGCCAATGTCTGAATAAGCTTGTCTTAAATCTTCAATATTTTCCGCTCTGTAATATTTTCCTTCTGTTATGTTTGCTATAGTCTTTAAATTCGCCTCGTCAAAGAATGAAGGTATGCCAAGCTCTTTAGGCAAGTATCCAGCAAGGACCGAATCCGAACCTATCCCTATTGTATAAACTATTACTTGATTCCTTTTTGCATAATATGCGCCCCTTTCAACTACATTATCAACAAAACTTCCAGCTGTATTTGAGCCGTCCGTTAGAAGTATTACAGCCTTTCCTTTTCTAGATTTCAAAAGCATATTTGTCGATGTAATCATAGCAGAACTTAAGTCTGTGCCTCCTGATGCCATTATTTGTATTCCGTCTATTTTTTGCTTGACCAGATTTAAGTTTGCTGTTGGCATTTGCTCTATAAATGCAACTCCTGCAAAAGTAACTAAACCTATTTCTGTTCTTGCATCAAGGGAATCAACAAATTCTATAGCTACTTTTTTTGCAGCTTCTAGCCTATTAGGCTCAAAATCTGTAGCCGTCATGCTGGCACTTGCGTCTATAACAAGGATAATGTCATTTGCGTTTGTTTTCCCCCTATACCATAATGTTGTCCCAGCTGCAGCAAATATAAGAAAGAATATAATGCATAACCTTAGATAAAGAATAGACATATTTTTTGTTGTAAAGGTTAAACCGATAACCCTACTCATAGCTTCAAAATTAGCGAACTTCATGGCTTTCTTTTTTATATGCTTAAAAAGCATAAAATGTGTTATAACTAATACAGGCAAACTGAATAAAAGCCATAAGTAGCTTGGGTTTTGGAAGGCTATATTCATATTTTACTTCCCCTCCTAAAAAATTTTATTAGTTTTTCGAAGTAATCTTCGTCTGTTCTGAACTCGACCAGATCTGAACCTGTCCTATTGAACAACTCTTTTATTTTTTGTTTTTCTCTGTTTACATTTTCTTTGTATTTTTCTGAATATCTATCTGTATCAACATATAATTTTCCTCCAGAGTAAGGATCCTGCATTATAACATGGCCAGCACCTCTAGGTAGCTCTTCATCTATTGGGTCTCTAACCATAATTCCAATTAAAGCGAAATCCTGAGAAAGCAACTCAAATAGGCTAAACCATTCTTCTTTAACCCCTATAAAATCAGATACAAATATTATCGTGCACCTTGTATTTAAAAAAGAAACAATATATTTTATTGCTTTTGCCATATCAAAATCTCCCCCATATTTTTCAGGGTTGCTTAACTCTTTTATAACTCTATAATACTGTTTCTTACCCATCTGAGGAAATATTTTAGAAACAACACTATCGTTGAACATCGCAAGCCCTATGTTATCTCCAGCTCTTGAGATAGCAAAGGCAATCGATGATATTATCTCGGCAGCGTATTCACACTTAAGCTTATCTGTTGTGGCAAAAAGCATGCTGTCCGAAACATCAACTAAAAAAAGGACATTTTGGCTTCTTTCAACTTCTAATTCTTTTATGAGAGTTTTATTTGCCCTTAACGAGGCCTTCCAGTCTATCATGCTTGCATCATCATTAGGAGTATAAGCTCTATATCCCGCGAACTCTATCCCTCTCCTTTTTGTATTGCTGACCCATTCCCCTGAAAGCGTATCATTCAACACTTTTTTCTTTGTAAAAATGCTTAATCGTTCAATCTTAGGTAGAAGCTCAGCTTTGAATTCTTTAAGTTTCATTTTTAAACTATAGCTCTAAATCATAAAATCGGCACTTTTGAAAGAATTTCATCAACTATATCATCATGTTTTATGTCTTCTGCCTGCCCTTCATAATTTAATATTATCCTGTGCCTTAGTATATTCTTGGCTATTTCTTTAACATCTGTAGGAGTTACAAATGTCTTTCCTTTGATTAATGCATGTGCTTTTGAAGCAATAAACATATTTATATTCGCTCTTGGTGAACCCCCATATTCTATATATTTTCCAAGGCTTATTTTGTATTTTGAGGGATGCCTTGTAGCATCATTTATCTTTACAATATAATTTTCTATCTTTTTATCAAGATAAATCCTTTTTACATCTTTTTGCAGATCCAAAATCTCTTTTAAAGACAAAATCTGCTTTAATTTGAATTCTTCAAAATCCATTAAGTTTGCATTTTGATGCAGAATCTCTATCTCTTCTTCTATGCTTGGATAATACATTATGATTTTATACAAAAACCTGTCAACTTGCGCTTCAGGAAGGGGATAAGTTCCCAAATTTTCTATTGGATTTTGAGTTGCCATTACAAAAAAAGGAGTAGGAAGGGGATATGTAACTTTTCCAATAGTTGCTTGATTTTCCTGCATAGATTCAAGCAATGCTGATTGAACTTTTGGCGGAGCTCTGTTTATTTCATCAGCCAAAACAAAATTATTGAAAATAGGACCTTTTAATGTATAGAAACCTTTTTCCTCTTCATATACTGTGATTCCTATAATATCTGTTGGAAGAAGGTCTGGTGTAAATTGTATTCTTGCAAACTGGCCTCCACAGACATGAGATATAGTCTTTACAAGCAAGGTCTTTGCTATTCCAGGAACACCCTCAACAAGGCAATGCCCATTACATAGCATAGCTTCAATGAACGCGTTTATAGCCTCTTTTTGACCAACGACAGCTTTAGAAATCTCTTTTTTGACTAATTCTAATCTATCACGATGATTTTCTACTTTTTTTATAAAATCCTTATCAGTAGGATCAGTCACCTCTTTTTGCATAACTATATAATAAAATATCTAGTATTTAAAAACTTCGTTTTTAGTAAGATTTAAATAAGCGTTTTGCCAATTAATCTTAAGATATGCCTAAAAAAAAGAAAAAAACTGTAAAAAACAGAATAAAAAAGAAGGAAAGCAAGGAAGATATAGGGAAGTATGTTCTTCAGACTATCTCTGATTTGTCAAAAAAAATAAATAAGAATCCTGTCGATGAGCTGTCATTGAGTTTTTATGAGGTTTTTAGGGGTTTTTTCGCTAAATTTTTCAGAATAAGGTTTAAATTCACTTATGATGAGCTGATAGAAGAGATAGAAAGCAAAAGAATAGACCCTAGGCACAAAAGAAGAATAGAAAAGCTCGCTAAAAAACTTACCTATTTAGAATATTCCAATATAAATATCACAAATAAAGTTTTTAGGGAAATGGTCAATGATTTTAAATATCTTGTAAAGAAGCTTGCTTTCCCTGAAAAAGATAAGAAGGTAGTCACGAGGAAACTGGATATAATATTAAGTAAAATTTCAAAAAAATCCAGGCTTTTCAAAAAGCAAAAAATAAAGAAAGTAAAAAAGCCAGCAAAACTAAAGGCTAAGGAAAAAGCCAAGAAAAAAATCCCCTTACCTGAGCCTATTGCTTCTGATAAGGAAATATATTCTTTGTTGGAGAAAGCTTATATCTCGATTGTAAATAAAAATTTTGATGAAGCAAAAGAGATATACATTAAAATAGTAGATATATACGACAAGCTTCCAAAAGATAAAAGAGGCAAGGTTCATGATGATATACTCAATGTTTTTAAGCCAAAAACAAAGGAAAAAATAAAGCCAAAAAACGAGATAGACAAATTAATTATTAAAACATATTATCATATGGGAAAAAGGGATGTGATGGGAGCTGGAAAATTCTATAATCTTCTTGAAAAAGAATATAAGAATCTTAGTGA
Source organism: Candidatus Woesearchaeota archaeon (assembly GCA_003564925.1). Lineage (GTDB taxonomy): Archaea > Nanobdellota > Nanobdellia > Woesearchaeales > PXDW01 > PXDW01. The sequence goes on from PXDW01000094.1 coordinate 4,744, forward strand.
AGAAGAAAAAGAAAAATATTATCCAAAACTTTCGGAGCTTTATGAAAATATTAAAATTATTTTTTGCTAATACGTTTCTTAATATAAATAATCCCTGAAATTAGCAATATCAAGACAAAAGCTAAAAATAAATAACCTAAGACTTTTTGAGTTAATACTTCTCTTAAGTCTATTACAGGAGAAGGCATTTGAATTTCCTTTCTTTTCATATTAATTAACCATTTGCAAGCTTGTATTGTTGAGTCTATAAGTTCATTTGCCTTTTCTAGGTCACCTTCGTGCATTTTTTTTAATGCAAACTCAAGAACCTCATTCAATTCAATGCATTCAGGATTACCTTCAAATAAATCTCTTGCAAATGTTATTTTTGTGTTTGTAACCTCTTCTGAATATCTTCCAAGGCCTTTCTCTATTGAATTAATGTATACAAAAGCATGGTCCGAATAATCTGGCAGGGAGACATTTGCTGTTACCTTTACTTCATATCTGGGGTGAGACCTATATGGAACTAAGGTCATATTTGTCGTCACATTATGGCCTATTGGTATAGAGTCCCAATAATTTTCTCCAAAACTTATTCCAACACCTGATGCGTTTGTGTAACCTGATAATATTACTCCTGTAAGGACATCATCCCAGGTATTCATAAGAGTTATAGGTACAACAACAGTCTCATTCATATACATTGTTATTGTTCCAGGGCTTATAATTTTTAGAGGGGTTGGTTTTGGAACTTCAACCTCTATTTCTATAGTTGTTCTTCCTCCGCCGGTTCCTGTTGTTTGTTCAGTAATTTCTTCATCCTCAGCTATTCCAGTAATATTTATTGTAACATTATTGCTATAAGTAGATAGATTTCCATCTGAAGCAGCAAACCTGATAGTATCAACTCCTGTCTTTATAGGAACGACCCTTATATTCCTATCTGTTATAGTTATTTTTGCTAAGGGCGTATAACTAACATTAAATGTTAAATCATCTCCGTCAGGGTCGTAGAATTTTTTTAAATAATCTTGGTATGTTGTTGTCATATTTACCGTTATATTCATCAAGCTTCCGTTTAAGACCGGAGCCCTGTTTTTGTTTTTTACGCTTATATTCCATGTGAAATTTGTTGTATAGGCTAAGTCGTCGCTAACTACTAAAGTCAAGTTATGGATTCCTGAACTTGTAAAATTAAAAATGCGGGTATAGCTCCTATTTGATGTGGAAACCAAAACATCGTTGAAATACCAATTATAGTATAGGTTTCCATTTTCAGGCAAAGCTATCGAAGTATGATTAAATGTCATGCTCGTGTTTTCTGAAGTGTTTATTGATGTTATTCCTCCAGGGAACAAGCTTCTTTCTGCCCATTCAAAAACTGTAATATCTGAAATGGGATTTCCGTAAGGGTATATATGAGTTATATTTGGAGGAAGACTAGCACCATATATTGTAAAGTTAATTACTACAGAGTCGGACGCATTGTATTTATCTCTTACAGTTATGTTAACTGAATGATTTCCAACATGTTCTTCAGCTGGAATAAAGCTGATTATACCTTCATTAGTTATATTAATTATTGAACTATTGTAGCTGTAAAAAGTCAAATAATCATCAAAACCATAAGTTATATCTTTGTCTGTTGCAGTAACAATATAACTGAATGAAAGGTTGACCCTCATCAAAGGAAAGATTATAGGATCCAATATGGGAGGATCATTGGTGTTTATGATTTCAAGATTGAATTCTGTTGAATTTCCCGCTTCAAAAATATCTGTTATGTATATTTTTATGGAGTGGTTTCCGACATCGGATTTTTTAGGAGTAAAATTTATCAGGCCAGTTATTGGATCTATATCAAAAAATGAGCTATTGTCTATGAAAGTTATATTGTCTCCGTCAGGGTCTGTAGCATTGATTTGCAGAGTAAATAGTGAATAAACGTATCCTGTTTGGTTTACTATTTCTTCATTAAAAAATGGAGCAGAATTGTTTATTACCCTCAAATTAAAAATCGTGTAATTGCTTAATCCAAAACTATCTGTAACAGTTATCGTTATGCTGTAGTTTCCAATATGGCTGGAATTGGGCATAAAGCTGATAAGGCCAGTAGTAGAATTTATCTCAAATATTGGGCTGTCATCACTGAAAGTTATATAATCTCCTTTATCAAGGTCTGGATCAGTAGCATTAACCTGGAGCGTGAATTGGTCATTTATTATTGCTGTTTGGTTTGGTATAGGATATATGATTGGATGATCGTTTGTATTTATTACTTCCAGAGTGAAGTTTCTTGTTGAAGACAAGCCTTTGGCATCAGTTATGTTTACATAGATTGTGTTGTTTCCCACGTTTTCATCTGCTGGAGAGAATATTATCCTTCCTGTTGCATTTATCTGCCCGTATATATTTGTTCCGTTGATCGTTTCAACACTGAACCAATAATTATCTTGAGATAAAGCA
>PXDW01000006.1 GCA_003564925.1 Candidatus Woesearchaeota archaeon
TGTCCCATATTTCTCTTGCTTCCGTATTTTGTTCTAAGTTTACTTACACCTATTGGCCCAAGTAGATAAACACTTCTCAAAACAGCAGCAGCCCTTATATACCACCAGTCATTTCTTGCAGGAGGTCTTTCTTTATTTACTCCTGTTTTTACAAAAATTGACCAAACAGGAGGTTTTAATTCAGGTATTTTTTTCAGCTCAACAGCTGTTTTTTCAATCATATCGTTCGGATTGACGTTTTGTACCATTTTTCATCTTTATTTAATCTTTAATCTAGGAAATCCAGCCTATTTATAAATATTACTATAGAACCTCTAAACCTAAAGAAAAAGTAGAAAGAACTTCTTTATAAAACTTTTGTTATTTTGTTTTATATGATAAAAAATCAATTATCAATTAGATAAATAATTAAAAACCTTTATTCCGTTACTTTCATAATGGGAGTAGAAACTCTTTTAACAAGACTTGAAGTAACTCCAAAAGGAGAGCTATATGCTGGATTTAGAAATTTAGGAGGAATCTATTTTCCTGAATGTTTGCACGTTTTTCCCAGCAAGATATTAGGAACAAAAAAAGAAGGAAAAATAAAAAATAACCCTGGAGTTAAAAGTTTAAAAGAGAAGTTAGAAAAAAGTAAGAAGATATATGATTTTAATAAAAATTATGAGCAAAAAAAAATATTAGAAGGAAAGAAAAAATTTAAAAATATAAGATATAAAGATAAATATTGGTACATTCTGCAATGGTATGGTCCTATTTCTTTAAAAAAAGAGTTGCCAGAAGAGTTCATTAAAGGAAATTATACTAAAGAATCTAGATGGTTATATAGTAATCCGGGAAATATTATTTCTTTAGAAGAGAGATTAGTGGAAATATTACAGAATAAATTAAAGATAGAGAAAGAATTAGAAAGTATAAAAGAAAATATTTCTAAAGGAAAAAGAAAATCAAATACAACAAGGATATGGAATGATTTGGATGATTTTTTTGATAATTACAATGGAAAAAATTTTGAAGAAATAAAAGCTAAATCAAAAAAAATAATATCTAATTTAGACAAAAGATTAATAGAAAAAAGAAAAAAGATTTCTGATTTAATAATCAAATCTAATAAAGAGTTAAATGATGATATAAAGTTAGTCTACAAAAAAACAAAAAAGAACAAAAGAGAGCACGAGCTAAGAATTGAAAAGAAAGACTTTAATTTTTTAAAAAATGCAAGAACACCAAATATAGACGAAGTTCTTAACTACAAATGGCTTTTTATGGATATTGAAGAGCCTTTATTCATGAACAAGGACAGCAGAATTACATGGGCAGGGATAAAATTTGTTGAAAAAGGAAAAAACATTTCAGAAATTTACACAATCCATGAGATAGGCAAGGAAAAAATTAGTTCTTATAGGATAAAAAGATTCAATAATGAAGAAGAGCTTATTTCATCATTAACAGAGCGAATAAAAAATCTAAACCCAGATATAGTCTCTACATACAATACAAGATATGATTTAATAAGGTTGAGAGAAAGTCAAACTGGATTTGAGATAGGTGATAAGGATTCTAATCCGATATATGAAGCAACCCTAAAATTCTTTGAAAGAATTGGAATAAAAGACAGGCTGGTTATAGACTTCATGAGATGGCAAAAAATTGCAAGGCCTTACGAGATAAATGCAAAGTTAGAAACAGCTGCTGGTTTTGAAAAAAGCATAAGTTATAAAAAAATAGCAGAGTTAGAAAAAAAATCATTATTGGGAGATACAAAAGCAGCTGAGGTTATTGCAAAATATCTTTCGATAGATGTTGATGCCATATACAAAATTTACCAAAATAAAGAATTCAGAATAAATTTAGAAGATGCTTTGTGGGTTTGCAAAAGATATAATATTGGAATAGAGAGGATTATGCACTCCCTTAATTCTTTTAATAATTTTCAAGAATACCTTTATTTCAAAAATTTAGGGATCTTCAGAGAAAATGTTCCGCCCAACTTAAGAACCAAAAAAATGCAGGCAAAAAAAGGAAGAGCAAAAGAGGTTTATAAAAAAAATTTGCATAATTTAATAAAACAGGAAGAAAAAAAAGGGTTTTCAAAACATGTTTACAAAGCAGCTATTCCTACTCCTATTTTTCTCCAAGAAGCTATGATGAGAAGATTTCCTGAAATAAAAGACTTATATGACTATTCAGAAAAGCATAGGAATGACAAGAAGAGATATTTCTTCCTGAATCAGGTACTCTTGGCTGCCTGTGATTTTTTGGTGACAGATTATGGATTTTCAATGATTGAGCATAAAAAACTTGAAAGAATAAAAAAACAAAAAAAAGACTTAAAAAAGATTAAGAAACAAGAAAATAAAGTTAAAAAAGTTGATGCTCGTATTTTTGGAAATTATGAAATATCTATAAATAATATTGAAAATTTAATACGTAGAGATATAAACAAAATTAATGGATTTTTGGAAAAAAATAAATTAAAGGTTGTAGCAAAGGAAGGTTATTATGTTTATTTAACTGGTAACAAAAAAGCTTTAAAAAAAGAAGATGCTCCTCTTATACTTGTAGATGAGATTGAAAGATTATATAATGCTGATAATGTGTATTATAAAAAATTTGGCTTTATTTCAAACCTAAAAAACAAAGATAATGGAGATTATCATTTATGTAAACTTGAAATGAAAATGTTTAATGAGGTTATTGAAAATTTGCTTTTTGAAAAAAAAACAGAAGCAAAAAATTTGTTAAAAAATTGCTTTGATATGATAAAAGAAAAAAAAGTTCCCAAACATGAATTGCTTTATTATAATAAAAACAAAAAAAGATATTTTGCTTATACAACTGATTCAAATCTGAAAACAGGAAAAACACATTTTGTTTTAGATGACAAAATCAATAAAGAATTAAAAATTTTTTTTGACGAAGAAAGAAATATGAGGTATTATATTGGTTCAGAAAGAAAAAATGATGTCCAAATTTACATTATAGAAAATTTTGAAGATCTTAATATTGATTATTCAAAATATGAAAAAAGACTCAAAAAGAAAGGAGATCTTATTTTTAATAAAACTTAAGGAAAGATTTAAATAGGTAAAAAATAATATTTCCTTTATGAAAAGAATAATACTTTTTTTATCTTTATTATCGATTTTATCTTTTAATATCGGATGTGGCATTCAGGGTGAAGAAGCCATTGAAATAGCTGAAGAGGCTGTACAAAAAGAGATAAATGAGCCAAATTCTTATATTAAAGCATCCGAAGCAATACAAAATAGAGGTATTTGGGATATAATTGTGAATGTAACTATATTTGATGGTCCAACTACTATAGATGGTCATTATCTTGTTAGAGTAGATCCAGATGGAGAAATAATAAAACTAGAGCTAAAGAAAATGGGTAATTTTCAGACCTAAAGACTTAGGCCTTCAATTACAATATTAGAATCAAATTCTTTTATGTCAGAATAAGATTGTCCTGTTCCAACATATAATATTGGTTTTTTAGTTATATAACTTACTGACATAAATGCTCCCCCTTTCTCATCAACATCTGTTTTTGACAATATTATTCCATCGATTCCTACTGCATCATTAAATGCTTTTGCCTGATCAACTGCATCATTTCCAGTCAATGAATCTCCTACAAAAACAACAAAATCAGGATTTGATATTCTCATTACTTTTTTAAGCTCATCCATTAGATTGATATTTGCATCGCTTCTTCCCGCAGTATCTATAAGGACAACATCATGGTTTTTTGCTTTGGCATGCTGTATGGCATCATAAGCAACAGCTGCAGCATCCGAACCATAGCCATGCTTTATTAATTTTACATCAAGCTTTTTTGCATGTATCTCAAGCTGTTGTATAGCTGCAGCCCTAAAAGTATCGCAAGCGGCAATCACAGGCTTTAAATTATTCTTTAAGCATAAATTTGCAAACTTTACCATGTTTGTTGTTTTTCCGGATCCATTCACTCCGACAAAAATTATAACAAAAGGTTTCTTATTCAATTTTATCTCATTTATTAAATCAATTTTCTCAACATCAAATAAAGCGCTTATCGAATCACGCAAAGAAGATATTATTATGGAATTAAGTTTGCCTTTTTGAAGCTTGTCTTTTGTTAATTTTTCTTTTAAGTCATATTTTATTTTTTCTATGACCTCAAGAGCAACATTGTTTTCAAGCATTGCTACCTCAAAATCCCAAAACAATTCATCAAATTTATCTTCTGAAAGACTTATTTTTGTAAAGGTTTCTCCAACTCTTTGAAAAAAACCTTTTTTGTCTTTTTCAGTGTCCAATGGTTTCTCTGTTATTTCTTCTTTCTTTTCTTCTTTAGAATGTCCAACTCCTTCTTCTTTTTCTATATGTTCTTGAGACTCTTCTTTAATATCTTCTTTCTTATGAAATATTCCCTGAAAAAATCCTTTCTTTTTTTCCTTATCTTTTCCTAGATCTTTTTTTTCTATCTCTTCTTTTTTCTCCTCTTTTTTTTTCTCTGCTTCCTTTTTATCTTCTGCTTTTTCCTGCTTAGGCTCTTCTTTATCCTCTTTTTTTTTATATTCTTTTTTTGGTTTAATTAATTCCTCTTTTTTTATCTTTTGAGTAGATTTTTTTTCTTTCTGTTTTTGTTCTTTGGATATTTTTTCTGGAGGCTCCTCAATAGCTTCTTCCTCTGCTTTTTTAGAAAAAACATTTACAGCGTCCTTCAGCTTTTCTTTTAAGAACTTAAACATAATTTTTTAGAAAAAGAGTATATTTTATAAATTTATTCTTTAGTTCTCATCAATGATTGGCGTATCTCATCTATTTTCAACGTTATCTTATTCAATTGTTTAGATGTCTCGTCCCTATATTTCTCTAATTCATTGCATTGCTCATCCAAAAGAGATTTTGTTTCAGAAACTGACTTCTTAACTAAGGTGTTTGCTCCGACGTTAACAAAAAGCATTTTATTATCTGTTATTTCGCCTTTAGCAAATATTCCATTGGCCAAAGCTATTAAAGACTCTGAATTTTTCTTAAGATTTGAAAACTCATCTAAATTGCTTTTTATAAAATCTATTTCAGCTAACTGCTGGTCTATTGTCTGTAGATTATTTTGAACAGAAGATAAATCTTGCTCAAGAATCTGCATTTCGATAATTTTATTTTGCCTTTCTGACATAAAAAAAAGAAAATTTGAAAGATATATAAATCTTTGCTTAAGCAGCCATATTCTTTAAAAGCTTTATCTCGATTTCAGAGAAATGTTTTTCCTGCATAATATCAATTTTCCTTTGATTATCAAGATGTAGTAAAGGAATAAAAGTCAAAACCTTATCTTCTTTTGTTTCCGAAGGCAACAATTGATTAAAAGTAAGTTTATTGTTATTTTTCTTAAAAAAAGTTGTAATTTTACTATATACATCTTTTATTACTATGCTTATATCCAAGGATTTCTGAGGTATTTCTACGATTGGGGCGCTTGCTTTATTTATCTCTCTCCTGTTTTGAACTTCGATTGCTTTTTCAAGGGCATTAACCAAGTCATAAACAGAAATCTTTCTTTTTCTTGGCTGCGGAGTTCTAGGCATTAAAGGCTTTATATCTTGCTGTTCTTTTAAATCTTGATCATAACTTCCAAGTTCTTCAAAAAAGGCATCTTCATCCATCTGCTGAGAAGCGATCAGGCTGTCAAATGCATTTATATCATGAACCAAAAGTCTGTTAGATTTAATTTTCAAGAGAAGCGCAGAGGCTAAGACAACCTTTCCCGATATTCTAAAATCCATCTCTTTTAGCTGTTTTAAAGTATCTATATATTTATGAGCTATTAATGAAATATCAACATCCCAAGGGTTCATTTGCTCAGAATTTACAAGATCATAGATAATATTCTGCCAAGTTATCTCATCTTCATTGAATAAAAGGCTAAATATTTTCTCTTGCATAAGGATATATAAAAGTGTATACTGGTATATAAAGCTATCGATTATTATATATAATCAATTATATATATAAATTACAACAATTAAATTTATATATAAATTGTAATTTGAGCAAATATGCTTTATAAAAAATATAATAAACAGAATACTACTAACCAGGAAGATTATAAAGTATCTATGTATCACTTTTTTAAAAATTTATTTAATAATTTAAAAAAACAAGCAGATAATCAGGAAATTGATAATCACGATTTAAGCTTGATTGAGAAATTAGCAGAGCCGTATTTTTCATGTCAAAAAGATCCAACAAGAATATGTACAAAGGACAATATAAATCATAATGGTATTGTGTATACCTATACTTTTGGTTCGAAAGAAATGACTGTTGAGATACATAATAAAAATATAGGTAGCATAGAATACAAAACATTCAATTATAAATAAATAACTTTAAATATGAATTAAATTTTTTTCTAATTGTGGGCTCGTGGTCTAGTGGCTATGACAGTGCCCTTACAAGCTATGCTTAGAGAGGCATTGATCCCCGGTTCGAGAGCAATATTCGAGAAATATCGATATTGTCTGAAAATCCGGGCGGGCCCATTTTTTGCGATGGTAGTCTAACGGCTAGGACACTACCCTGCCACGGTGGTAATCCGGGTTCGAATCCCGGCCATCGCATTCTTATTTGCGAAACAATAAAGAAAGAAAAAAAGAAAGATACAGATTTTATTGGAAATATGCTCAAAGCTATATTTACCTAAATTTACCTTAATATTTACCTTAATAAATAATAAGTTTTATAAACAAGTCGAATTTTCTGAGTATTAGATGGGCTCGTAGCTCAGCCAGGTTAGAGCGACAGTCTTATATGTCTGCGTTCTATGCAATTAGGAAAGCTGTAGGTCCGGAGTTCAAA
>PXDW01000117.1 GCA_003564925.1 Candidatus Woesearchaeota archaeon
ATTATAATCAGTAATTATATTGATATTATAATCAGTAATTATATTGATATTATAATCAGTAATTATATTGATATTATAATCAGTAATTATATTGATATTATAATCAGTAATTATATTGATAGATTTACCCATAAATATTTATCGTCTATTTATGCGTAAACCAGAAAACGTTTTTTCCATCATATCTGCAATACCCAAACCTTTCAAACTGGATAATGTCACCAGCCTTTATGTTCTTTATACCTTCCTCTGCAAGCCCTTTTTTTATACAACCATCCTCAAATACAACCTCTATCTCAGGAAGCTTTGAAGCTGGAAGGTAATGCATTATCCTGTCCCCTTTTTCCTTATATTTTTCATATTCAAAAGAATCAAAAAACAGCTTGCCATTTTTCTTTATAAAATTCAAGCAGTCCATGAGCCTGTAAAGCTTTTTTTCTTTTAATTTTCCATAGTCATTTTTAGAAATAAAAAACTCATCCTTTACATCAAAGGTTCTTTTTCCCCTCTTGAGGTAATCAGGATGGGCTAAAAGTGAGACTTTCTGGCTTGGAGCTCCCTCTATCTTTATCTTTACAGGCTCATCAACAAAAAAATACCTGTTGGCCTGCATCTCAATCAATTTTCTGTTCTCAGAATAAAGCGCTTCTATAGGAAGAGTAACTTCATTTGCGCTGAGCCCCGAGTTTATGCAGAACCTTCTTACTGCCTCTGCCATTATGCCTCTTCTCTCTAATGATTGCAGGCTCCATGTTCTGGGGTCGTCCCAGCCCATATATATTCCTTCCAAAACCTCTTTTTTTGATTTTGACTTTGATATTTTAATTCCTTCTATCTGAACTAACCCAGTATGAATAACATCAGGGTGATTCCATCCAAAGATATCCCAGATATATTTCTCCATCTCTGTTTCCATCATCAGGTCTTTTCCCCTAATTATATTTGTTATTCCAAGCTCATGATCATCTATAGCCCAGGAAAACTCAAGCAGGGGCCATACCTTGAAATTGTTCTTAACCCTTGGGTGCTTTCTCTCAGATATTCTGAACAAAACCCTATCCCTAAAAGCAGGATTTTTATGCTTCATGTCGGTCTTTATTCTCAATATGGCTTCCCCTTCTTTATATTTAGTAAGCATGTTCTGCCATTCTTCCACATTCTTTTCAACAGAATTATTTCGGCAAGGGCATTCTATTCCCTTTGACCTGTTTTCCCTTAATTTTTCAGAAGAGCAAAAGCAAACATAAGCCTTCCCTTTCTTGATAAGTTCTAAAGCGAATTTGTAATATATATGAAGCCTTTCAGATTTGTAAATAGCATTGTCAATATTGCATCCAAGATATTTTATTCCCTGTAAGATAAGGTCATAAGCCTCTTTTGTAATATTTTTTTCATCAGATCCTATGGTGTCATCATAAACCAATATAAGCTTTCCATTGTATCTTTTTGCATACTCATCATTTATAACAAGCTGCTTTGCATTCCCTATGTGCAAAGGCCCTGATGGGTAAGGGGCTATCCTAAATACAGGATTCTTTTTTATGCTTAATTCAGGAAGGCCTTTTTCTTTCTTTTCCTTTTTATCTTCGCTTATGCCTAATTTTTCTATTTCTATTCTCTGCTCATCCAAAGACATGGAATTTATTTTTTTTATAGTCTCATTTACTTTCCGGCTTAATTCTTTCATATTGCCTTTTGCTTTAGGCTTTTCCTTTATAACAGAGCCAATAACTGCTCCTGGATTGGCTTTTCCATTGTACTTTGATGCATTTAAAAGAGCATATTTTTCAATTGTTTTCTCAATATCCATGCTTTACTAGAATTAAGGATAGTATTTAAAGGTTTTTACTTTCGAAAAGTATATATAATCCTGTTGCTTAAACTATTTTATGGGAAAAAATAAAGAGATAATTGCGGATGCGCCTTTAGCCAGAGTTTTAAAGAAACTAGGGGCTAAGAGGGTTAGTGATGATGCTGCAAGAGTATTCGCAAACATACTTATGGAAAAAGCTGATGAGATTGCTGCTCAGGCAGTAAAAATGGCAAATCATGCCGGAAGAAAAACTGTGCATGAGTCTGATATAAAATTGGCAGCAAAAAAGTATTAGATCTATAATAATGTATATTCTTCATTTTTTTTGAATAAAGCACTAGACATTTATCAAAAAAGAATATAAGTCAATTCATTACATATTGTATTAATATGAATAGATTAAAAAAAGAAATAAAACTAGATATTATTCATCAAATTAAAAATGGAATTTCTATCAACAATATATCCAGAAAAATGTGTCTATCAAAATCCACAATTTATTATTACTATAAAAAAATTAAAGGGAGAAAATATAAAAAATTGAATATATCACCAAAATACTCTAGAAAAGAAGGAGAAATTGTTGGTATTTTCGCTGGTGACGGAAGCCAATATTTTGAACCTAAGAGATATAAATATGAAGTAAATATCCATTTTGGATATAAAAATAAGAAATATGCTTTATATGTAAAAAAATTATATAGTGGTTATTTTGGAAAAAAATTTGAATTGTACAATGAAAAAAATAAAAATCTAAGATTAAGAACCAGTTCAAAAGAGATTTATAACTACTTTCATTATTATTTAGACTTTATACCGCAAACCAAGCATTCTACAGTTAAATTAAAGACATTCAAATTATCTAAGAATTTTAATTTAGGTTTTTTAAAAGGTTTTGTTGATACAGATGGATGTGTTTATTTTAAAAATAATAAGAAAAAAGTAAGTGTATGTTTTTACACAACTTCAAAACAATTATCATTTCAACTGATGAGAATTCTTTATAGTTTAGAACTACAATATAGTTATTATATTACAAGAAGAGAAAACTGGAAACCTTTACATAATATAAAGCTTTTACAACAAAGTGTAGAAACATTTTTAAATATGGTTAAACCTTTCAAAGCAAATAGAATAAAGGGCCAGTAGCTCAGCCTGGTAGAGTGCTGCATTGGCTATGTACCAACCAAAAATGCGGAGGCCCCGGGTTCGAATCCCGGCTGGGCCATAAAATAAAATGGTAATAAAAATAGATTATGAAAAATGCTGCTGGAAAGATGGCAGATGCACCAGCTGCTCATGTAATGGAACTTGCAATGGCTGTGTTGAAGCATGCCCAAAAAGCGCTATAGAAAAGGGGAAAACAGTACGAATAAATGCAGAAAAATGCAATGAGTGCGGATTATGCATATCAGCATGCAAGCATGGCGCAATATCATTAATCTAATTTTAATCTAAAATGAAAATAAAAGCTATAATATTCGATGTTGATGACACCCTTATAAGCACTTCAGAATTTGCCTTTATTAATATGAACAAGGCAGCTGAAATTCTTAGATTAGACAAAATAAGCAAGGATAAGTTTCTAAAGCATTGGGGACATACAACTGAAAAGATGGTCAGATCGCACTGGCCAGAACTTGATTTTAAAGATTTCAGGGAAGCCTATGAGAAGCTTAAATTTGAAGGGCACTACCCAATATTAGAGGGAACATGGGAAACCCTAGAATTTTTAAAAAATAAGCCGATTGTTCTTGGAATTCTCACGTCAAGAACCTCTGACTCTCTCCCGAAAAGGTTTAAGCAGATAAATTTAAGCCTTGATTATTTCAAGTTTATACAGTATGCTGATGACACAGACTTCCATAAGCCCGATCCGAAAGTTTTTGAGCCCATACTTAAAAGATTTTCTGATATTGGTATAAAAAGGAATGATATTCTTTATATAGGAGATCATATTTATGATGCAAGGGCTGCTTTGGGAAATAATTTAAAATTTTTAGGGGTTTTATCAGGAACTACTGAAAAAATCAGATTTATGGAAGAAGGAGTAAAAGAAGAAAACATAATAAGCTCAGTAAAAGATTTTAAAGAATGGTTTAATAAAAATATTAAGCTATAAGATTCTGAATGCCTTAAGCAAAGAAAAAGCAGCTACAATGACGCATAAGAAAAGCAATACCCTCAAGAATATGCTTTTGGCTTTATGCAGGTTTACATGCTTAAATGCATGCTCAACAAGTTTTTCATCATAATCATGCTCAATTAGTTTTTTCTTTATTGAATGTTCTGCATAACCATGTTTTTTTGTTTTTCTTATATAATCGACAGCTTTTTTTATATTTTCTTTTTTTATGCTGTCGTCATGCTTTTTCATAAAAATGATGGAGAAATTCATAGTTTATAAAATTTGTTTATCACTCAAAATAAATAACTATAATTTAACAAAATATATTTAAATAGGTATTGATTTATAAAAAAAATGGACAATTGTATATTCTGCAAGATAGTAAAAGGAGAAATTCCATCTAGTAAAGTTTATGAAGATGAACATTCGCTTGCTTTTTTAGACATAGCTCCTGTCCATAAAGGACATACTTTAGTTATACCCAAGAGACATTTTGAAGATCTGACAAAGATTCCTGAAAAGGATTTGCAAGAGCTAATAAAATCTGTAAAAAAAGTTTCTATTGCTGTAGAAAAGGCTGTTAAGGCTGATGGCTTCAACCTAAATATAAGCAATAAGAAAGCAGCAGGCCAGGTTATATTTCATGCGCATTTCCATATTATACCAAGATTTGAAAATGACGGGCTGAAACTATGGCCTAAAGGTTTTAATTATAAAGAAGGAGAAATGCAGGAATTTGCCAAAAAAATAGAGAAAAATATAGAATAAAACTAGAATAAACAAAAATCTTTTTAAATAGGCGGTTTTTCTAAAATATTACGGCGATGTAGCTCAGCCTGGTTAGAGCGCTACAAAGTTTTTACTTGGCGAGGCTCATAAATTTGAGCGATGATCCTTCGGGAAATGATTAACTCACTAACTGGGTTACGTAGAGGTCGCGGTTTCGAATACCGCCATCGCCACTATTACTATGAAAAAAGTGATTGCTTTTGACCTTGACGGAACATTGATTGATTCCAATAATCTTCATGTTGATTCTCATTGCTATGCTGCAAAAAAATTGAATCTAAAAATAAGCAGAAAAAAAATGAGCGAGATATTCATTCTGAATACAACGGGCTTATTGAAAAAATATTTTCCAAAGATAAAAAAAGAAGAGATTGAAATATTCAAAAAAATTGAGCAGGAGCATCTTTTCAAGATAATAAAAAAATCAAAACCATTTCCTGAGGTTGTAAAAACACTTGAAGAATTAAAAAAGAAGAACAAGATAATAATAATATCAAATACAAATTATGAATTAATCCTTAAGACTCTTCGTGAAGCAGGACTAAACCCGATATTCTTTGACTTGATCGTTGGCGGGGACTTAGTAAAAAAATCCAAGCCTGAGCCGGATGAGCTTCTTATTGCAAAAAAGATATTAAAGCATAATGTTGACTATTTTGTCGGAGACTGTGTTGTTGATATAAAAGCAGGAAAGAAAGCAAAAGTTAAAACAATAGCGATAACAACTGGTTTCAATACTAGAAAGGAATTTGAAAAATTAAAGCCGTATGCAATAATTGACAAGGTTGAAGAAATTTTTGAAGTCATAAAGGCCTAAAGCCGTCATTCTGGTCTATTTCATTAAACTCATCTTGGATATTATCATCAAATCTTTCCTTGAACTTGCCTTTCTTAATCTTAAAATTTCTGACAGGCATATTTTTTTTATTTAATAATGAATTCGCAAATGACTTATACTTATTTTTATCTGCAAAAACAATAAGAACCGAGCTTATAAAAACACTGCTGAAAATTCCCCCTATCACAATATTTGCGAATCCAGCATTATTAGTTATTACTGCTATCAAAACTATAGGGGTTATTCCCTTTATATTCATAGCATCCAAAAAATTTGAGTCTTTTGCAGAAAGCTCCCTGTTTTCCAACAACTTCAATATTAATGATCTTATCATATAAGCAAATAAAAAAAAGCTTAGCCCGACTAATAAGTAAGGCCATACAGAGAAATCTATTAAGATTCCTAAATAGACAAATAAAAATGTTCTTATCAAAAAGCTTATATCTTTAAAGAAGCTCTTTGTATGAAAGCTTAATACAGATAAAGTTTGCTTCTGCTTTTTATAAAGAAGCCTGCTCCATAAAGCAACATTGCCTAAGATAATTGAAAATGAAAATATAGTTATAACTCCGTTCGCTCCCAAATATTCAGCCAAAGCATAAAGCATTACAAGTAGAGCCATTGTAGAAATAGGGGCACTGCTGTAATGTCCAAGATGCTTTAAAATAAAAGCCCATATTATTGCAATTATAAGACCAATGCCAAAGCTAAGAAAAATATAGTAAAAAAGATTTTTTAGTATATTTTCAAAACCAATTATTGAAAAATTTATTAAAGATAGTATACCCACTATAACTAAAATATCAACTATCGAACTTTCTGTTTGGATTTGGGCTTTTGCCCTGTTGCTCATTTTTAAGCATTCCAGCATACTATTAATTACAGAGCCGTCTAAAACACAAAATAATGCTCCCAAAGAAAATGCAAGAATCCAGTCAAAGCCTATCAAACGGGCCATCATGCCGAGAAAAGCAGTAATAAATATTAAGTTTAATATAGATGATAAAAAGGCATATTTCATTGTTGAAAATAAAGCATTCAGCCTTATTGACAAAGCTCCATAAAAAACCACATATATCAAACTGAACATGATGAAAAA
>PXDW01000008.1 GCA_003564925.1 Candidatus Woesearchaeota archaeon
ATAATATAAAAATTTGCTATTATATCTCCTTCAGGTATGCCGTCTATTTCATATGTTATTGTTCTTATTTCGTTTCCATCCAAAAATATAGAGTCATAATCACCCACAGTAGGGAATACATTTCCTTGAGAATCAGTTATTGTATAAGTCCCTTTAAAGAATACGGCTTGGTCTTCTGTATTTCTTAAAGTTATTTCAAGCATTCCTGTTGCAATATTGTACCTTATAGACTCTATAACAATATTTAGTATATAAGTTGGAAGATAAAACATGTCCAATGCTTCAACTTGCGAAATAGACCCTTGGGGTGCTCTTGCTCCCTGTGCAAACTTTACAAACACACTTATTCCAACCTCTCTTCTTATATTGGTTGCGGTTCCGACAAGCTCATTTCCAATTAGGACACCTATATCAATCTCACTTCCTTGAATATACTCCCTTACAGGATCCGGAACATTATTAGAGCCTATAAAAATAACAGGCTGCAAACCTGACATTATTTCTTTTTCTATAAATTCTCCATTTGTTAGAACAGTCTGCTTTGAATTTCTTATTTCCTGATATCTTTTTGTTATCTCAATATTATTTAAAAACCTGTCCCCATCAATATTTATTATCTCAGGCTCATATCTTTCAAGCCTTGTTCTTACTTCCCTGTCTATATGGCCATAGAGTATTAAAGAATCAACAGTTTTGTCTGAAAGAAAGCTTTCAACAAGCCTTATGTTTCCCCTGTCAGCAAATAAAACCCATGAATTTGAAGCGATCGCGTATGGAGCAACACTTATTGCATTATAGCCGTAAGAATCATCAATAATTATGAAGCTGGTTATTTCTTCAAGATCTTCCCCTAATTCTAAATTGAAGTTATCAAAAACCCTTTCAGCAACATTGTAACCTCTAGTTCTTACCATCGATTCATAACCAACAACAAACATATTTCTCCTAGAACTGAAAATATTCACTTGTCTTGTTAGGGGTATTGCTGGGAGAATAAGGGTTGCATGTCTATCACTAACTAAGAAGCTTGTCTCTACTCCTGTCAGGCTTCCAAAAAGGCTAGCAGAATAAACATCTCTCCAGTCTCGAGAGTTTATTATTATCTGTTGAGCAAAGCATGTCTGCACAAAAAATAGAAAAAATATTGCAAACAATAAAATGAATTTTTTCATTAAAAATTACCTCCCCTTTTTACTATATTAACTTGTTAAATCCTATTTAAATCTTTCTCTTTTTCGAATATAGAAAATAATTATGAAATCTAATATAGAAAAATATTTATACTGACAATCTATATCATTTCTTATAATTATATTAAATATTGGGTGGATTAATGAAGAAATTTTTTATGTTCTTTGCTGTTATTATTGTTTTTATAATTGGAACAGTAGCTATATCTTCAAAAAACAACAATCTAGTAGGCTATGTTGTATCAATATCGAATGAGCCAACTCATTATGGACTTTATTTTCTTATAGGTTTTCTTATTATTGCTTCTGCAATATTATCTTATATATATGGAGTTAGAAAGTTCGGGCCTGCCTGAGTAATTTCTCATTAAATTTATTTTGATTAGCATCAATAATTGATATATAATATTCTGATATATATTCAAATAATGTTTTGTTTAATTAATTTAAGTAATTAATTAAATAGTTAATTAATAAATAACTAAATAATTAATAATACTATAATTAATCCTGTTAAATTTTGTATTTGGACACTTACCTATTAGAAATATATTTGTTATATAAAATAAATTTTAAAGTAGTTCATTAACTTTTATGATTAATTAATTATTTAATCATATATTTCACCACTTTATATAGAGTTTGATTAAATACCTATCTAAAAATAATATGGAGATGAAACATAATCAAAATCAGTTTATGGCAAAATAAAGAATTTATTATTTATCATATCTATGTTTGAGTTGCCCAAAATTCAATTGTTCCATTACATCTACCCGAAACTCCAACAGGAACATAAACCATCCAGTATGTGTTGTTAGTATCTTGTTGATGTGATGTATCATTGGTTCTTACAGGGAGAGTATATTCAGGAATAATCGTAGTTGTATTAGTAATCTCAGTCATTAGTTCCCATCCAAGGCCAGGTTCTTTTGCGTATCTTTGATAACCAAGATCCATTATTCCGGTTTCACACATCATGGAGCTGTTCGTAGGATTATTTCTGTCAGAAGTCCCTCCAAAAGCTCTTAAAGATACGTTTATATTGACATTTCCAAAATTGCTTATGTTAAGTATTTTTTCTGCTGAATATTCTGTTACAGAAAGATTTCCATAATTTATAGAACTTCCTGTATAAATTCCTATCACTGTATTAACTGTTGCTCCACTTGAGTTTAATGTGCTTTTCAAGCCATAGTTATCTTCTACAGTCATATTGCATTGCCATGTTCCATTGTTTGCATAATACCAAACATCAAAAGAACATACACAAGTAGCATTATACAGCTCAGATTCAAGCTGCGAACATCCGCATCCTGTCAAATTATACCTAAAGCTATTTCCAAATGTTAATCCATCACCCATCCCATAAGACTCATCATAAAGTGTTGCATTAGCACCCTTTACATCAGCCCATCCGTTCATATCTTCCACATATCCTGTACAATTAACTTGTGTTGTGCTTCCAGGAACTAAATCAACTGTCGATGGTGAAATCTCCACATGAAATAATATTGGAGCCGTATTTGTAACATTAACTTCAGTCAATGTAGTCCTGTTATTAATGTCACCTATAACATCAAAGGAAAACATTGTTATTGATGTTAACAATATGAATGCTCCTACCAATAATGTAGTAAATACAAATCCTATCAAAGGCATAGCTTTTTTCATGTTACCTCTTATCTCTTTTGTTCTTTTTTCAACTCTCTCATCAAACTCTTTTCTCGGTATTCAAGGTATTGTGAGTTTTGTGGGGTTTAGTTGCCGAGATAGATTATAAAAAGGAATAAAAGAAAAAATCTTTTTTGACGATTTTTTCACCTTTTTATTCTATCTACTTATGCTATCTCAACATAAAACCAATAAGGTGTTGTTTCCGCTTCTTTTATGACTGGAACGATCATCTGGAAGTCCCAAGATCTTCCATCGAAACCTGTTGCACCATTTTCTATCTGTGTTGCTATCAATACGTTTCTGGTAGAGTTCTCGACAAGAAGAGTCATATTAAAGAAACCTGTCTGTGATGCATTTTCCACATAGGTATTTGTACCTGGGCATCCAACCAAATTATTTGTTCCTATGGCTATATCATAAGTTTCTGTGAATGTTTCATCAATTCCGTCACCAGCAGTTTCACTCATGCCATACATCTCTTCAAGGGTTGTCACATTAACACTCGTATCGTTGCCATAAAGAGCAACACACATAACATCTTCCCAGTTTGTTATGGTCCCGTTTGCTGCAAATATGCTTCCAGCAGGAGCATATCCAGTGCCTACACTCCAATCATACATTATGTTTCCTGAAGCGTCCATTAATGTGTAGACTCCACTTACATTACCGTAGTAACCTTGCCAATATCCAGTTATCTCTGTTATGTTGATTTTCAGCTGTGTAAGGTTTCCCCCCTGAGCCATTACTTGGATAGGAGCCAAATGGCTTAGGTTTCCTCTTGTATTTTCTTCTTCTGTTACACTCTGCGGTCCATAAGGCTCAGCTAAAACCATGCTCGCTGTTATGGCAACCAAAAACAATGCCAAAATTATTGTTGTCGTTCTTATTTTCGCTTCCATTTGTAATAACCTCCTTTTTATTACAATCTATTACAATCACGCTTTCGTTTACGTTCACATTTAGCTTATAGCTAACGTTTACTTTCACAGTTTTGTGAATATGATTCTTGATTATTAACCAAATTTCTGGTTATTTAACTCTTAATTTTTGATTTCGAATGAAAAATAAAGGCATAAGGAAAAGAAATCGAAACATTTGCGAGGTGTTTTAGATGAACTTTTCCCTAGCCTTAATTAATATGATTTTTTAATGGTTTTTACCAGCCACCTCCTTTTTTATTATTAAATTAGGATCATAAACTATCTGATAATTGCTTTCCAAAAATTTTCCAATATTTTTCTTTTCCTCAAAATTCAAAACTCTAACTTTGAATGTTTTAGTTATGTTTTCTTTTTTTACTGAAATATTTCTTATTTTTTTTTCAATCAGTTCTGCATTTTTTGATACGAGGATTACATCAATATCTTTTCCGCTGTCTTTTAATGCAGCAGCTTCAATCTCTTCAATATGATTTTCAATTTCCCAGAAAAATTTTTCACTAAAATATCTTAGATCTTTCTCAAAGAACAAAGCCCTAAAAAGAATCTTATGCATCTTGTCTAAATTCAATAGTTTTTTTTCAGCATGCCATCTCGTTGCAGAGATAGCATAAGCATGGTCATTTGTAAGAGAAAAAAGGCTTCTCGGCTTTCCTTTTTCCCTGTTGGGTATTTTATTTTTTTTAACTAAATTGGATGCTTCAAGCAGTCTTAGTTGTTGGCTAATGTTTGCCATAGTTGTTTTGGATTTTTCAGCGAGCTGTAAAGGAGAATATTCTCCTTCTGACAAAGCCTCTAAGATATTCCATTTTTGCTCGCTGAACAACATCTCAAAATTCATTTCTTTGTTTCCTCGATTCCAATATCCAAATTGCTATACTGATTTACTTTATGATGTAACTACTATATAAATCTTTCGATTATTAATTAATTACTGTAGTAATGTGATTTTTTAAATAAAAAAATTAAAGATATATAATAATTAATTAATCACTTAATTATTAAATTTATAGACGATAAAACATAATCTATTGATGTTTTTGATATAATTTATAGAATCAATCAAAGAATTAATTAAATTTAGCAAATAAATAAATTAAATTAAAAAATTAGTAAAATAAGTTGTAGGTTTTATCAGTAATCAGCCATAAAGTGCTTTTTCAATAATCTCAATGATTTCCTCTTTGGATTTTGCTTTAGATATCTTGTCTGCTGTACTTTTGTCTGCTTTGCTTATCCACTCAGCAAATACATTCTCTTTTTCATTGACATGGTTTGAGAATGTTTTATCGTCCATGGTATTTATTGAGTCAATCAGCTCCTGAGGTGTTGATACAGTAACACCATTCTTAAGCTTCAGCTCCGGCAAATTCATTTTTTCAGCAGCGCTCTGTTTTGCTGCAGACCTTTTTGCCTCTTCTGGGTTTTCTTTTTCGTACTTTTCCCTTTCTTTCTTTGCCTTTTCAAACTCTTCCCTTAATTCTTCCTCTGATACAAGCTTTATCTTTCTCTTTTCTGGTGTCTTACCCAGCTTTTTCCATAATTCTTTTAGTCTTGGAGTTAATCCATCTAAATATATATCAACCATATTAAAGCTTCCAGACTTAACTTTGTCAAGAGCCATCTTTAATTCCAGTTTCAAGTCAAAAACATCTATTTTTTCATTTTCAAGCTGCTCTATCTGGAATTCGATGTCATCTATTATATCATTATATTTATTATACTGCTCAAGTTCTTCATCACTTAATCTTGCGTGCTCATGAAGTAATGGCCTTAAGCTTACAAAATATGGATTTCCTTGGTTATATGAAGAATTCTCTATCATTCCGGTTCCAGTGGCTGACTTAATAAGTGATTGAAGCATATAGCTTCCGTATTTGTTTTTAATTCTATTTAGATCTCCTTCATCTCTTGTTCTCATCTGAATTTCCGTATTGATGTTAGCTTTTGTCTCACCTATAAAATCTGTTAAGACTTGGCTTATCAATATTAATCCAACACCCCACTTCCTGAATTCCCTTGCTCCTCTTTCTATCTGGATAAATCCTTCTCCAGAGCCCCCAAATTTTGGAAGGAGCCTGTGAACCTCATCGAATATTATAATGGTTTTTAGTTCAGGGCTTTCCGGAAGATTCGCCTTAAATACTTCCCTGATAGTGTTCGAAACTAAAATATCACTATCCTTTGGAGCCAGCTTATTGATTGCAAAAACATGTATTTCACCAGGTATCATATATTTTTTTATGTCTATTATCTGCCTTGCATCCAATATCTGATGGACATTTCCATTATATGCTCTAGCATCGCTTTTCTTCATGCCATAATCTGGATAAAGCATAAACATCTTTTTATTCACACATTTTCTTAAAAATCCTGTCCACTGCGCTGTAGGATCAAAAACAATAATATTCACCTTCTTTTGAAGAGCTTCCTCGACAAGGACTTCTGCAGAAACTGTTTTACCTCCTCCTGTAGATCCTGCTATTAAAGTATGCATTGTAAGCTGGTCAATGTCGAAATAAGCCTTTACATTTGTTTCAGCAATTTTTCCTATAAACGCAGAACGCTCTCCTGCTTTTGGCAATGAACTGAAATCAACTTTTCCTTTATAACGCTTTTTTTGCTTTAGTTTTCTTCTTGTATAAAGATATGAAGCCCCTATTATTGAAAAGAATGTCAAAAATAGCATAACCCACCTAACTCTAAGTATTCCAAATATAAGATAATCCCAAAAATA
>PXDW01000105.1 GCA_003564925.1 Candidatus Woesearchaeota archaeon
CAATAAATATATTGGTAGAATATAGTAATTTGGGAGCACACAGGGTTACAAACGGCGCTTTATATCTTACAGGATATGATCCTTCATATTTATTTGGAACTTCGGTTAGAAGTTTTGGCCTATCTGGTTTACAAGGAAAATCTATGATTTTTCCAACAGGAGAGAGAGGAATCGCTGAATTTCAAACAACTGCAAGAAAACCAAGACATATGGACAGTTTTACTCAAAGGCTAAAATTAACAGCATGTTATACTTATATGACTACTGCAAGCGTTCAAGTCTGTATTGATCCTGAACCACATTCTGCTGGTTCGGGGGCAAAGATATGTCGTCCAGGACAGGTTAGTTTAAGTGGGGGCCAGGGGGCACCTATTGCCGTAACAAGAATAGATCAAACTATTGGTGGCGGAAGAGTATATTTTGACATACGATTTAGAAATGTAGGTTCTGGTGATGTTTTTATAGGGGCAGTAGGAAATTGTTATGGTTCATTGAGTTATAATCAAATTGATAGGGTAAGTGTGTCTGCTGTAAGGCTTTCTAATAGAGGCATGGTATGTGAGCCTGGATCAAGAAGCCCTGTAGTTTTAACAGGTGGAGAAGGTTTTATAAGATGTTATGGAGATATACCAAGAACAGGAAGTGAATACATAACAAACCTAGACATAGAACTTTCCTATAGTTATAGAGAATCTATTATAAGAACAATAAATATATTGTCTGCCCCCAGATAATAATTAAAAAGAGGTGTTAAAAAAATGAATAAAAAAACATTAATTATCATATTTGCATTATGTTTCATTATATTTTTAGTAGGTGGCTGCACTGACGATGGTGGTGCGACAGCCCAAACTAATCCTTTTATAGGAGGAACTACAGGACTTCTATTAAGTTTTGTTCCAGAAGCTCCTCCAGAACAAGTTTTTGACTCTGGAGACTTTCCTTTTGATGTTGAAGTAAGAATCATCAATCATGGAGAATATGATATCCCAAAAGAAAGGACTAGTATAAAGATAAAAGGAATTAAGCCAAGCGATTTTGGTTTGAATGAAAATGATTTTACAAAGAATCCTGGTGAAGAATTATTAGGAAGAAAAAAAGATGGGCAAGGAGCAATATTGGAAGGAACAACAACTTACTTAACTTTTTCAAACTTTAATTATCTAGGGAAATTGGCTGGAAACACCAATTACCAGATATTTGCTGATGTTTGCTATAATTATGGAACAACAGCTATAACCCAATTATGCGTGAAAGAAAATATGTTGAGAGATGACGGTATTGTCTGTAGAGTTAATGAAAAAAAAACAATATATAACTCCGGATCTCCAGTTCATGTTGCTGATTTTGAGCAATCAGCAAGAGCAACTGACAGAATAACATTCACATTCAGGGTCGTGAGTAGAGGAAATGGAAACATTTACGGAAGAAAAACTAACTGTGAGACGACAAGAGCTAATGAGAATAGAGTCTGGGTTGAAGTTAATACTGGAATCCCTGGGTTGGAATGTGCTGGTCTTAGTGAAGGAACTTTGACATCAGGATACGTGACATTATATGGTGGAGAAAGAACAGTTAGGTGTACTCAAACAGTACAGACAAGTGTTGATTATGTTAAGCCAATTAGCATAAACTTAGAGTATGATTACTTAGAAACAATATCTACAACATTGACAGTTAAGCCTGTGAACTAAAGAAGTTATTGCTCTATCAAAAACTTAAGCTTTTCGTTTATATTTGAGAAAACTTCTTTTTCTCTTCTTTCTTTTTCCTTAAAAATCTTTTTTTGCCTTTCAAGATCTGTCTGAAGGATTTTAATCCGAGACCTCAGCTCTAACTCTGAGTTTGTATTTTGCTCTACTAAAGATTTAATTTTCTCCTCATTCTTCTTTTTTATATTTTCCATCTCCTTATAGAAACAAGATCTTTCTTCAATTAATTGTTCCCTTAGCTGCTTAAGCAGTATGAAGTGTTCCTTTGTTTTCTCCTCCAAGAAAGAATTTCTTGCAAGAACTTCCTTATATCTTTTTTCTGTCCCTTTTGACATTTCTTTTACTGTTTGGTATCCTGTTAAACTATTTATGGCTTTTTTCTTTATTTCGGAGAGCTTCTTTTCTTGCTCTATAAACATCTGTTTTTTCGAATTATATTCGTGCTTCAGTTTTTCCAGATTATTTAAGGCTTCGTTATTTTCATTTTCGAGCTTGGAATTCTTATTAGAAAGAAAAAGGTTCTTTTTTTCCAAATCTGAAACTTTATTTTTGAGAAAATCTATATCTTTTGTTTCACTTTGTCTTTTTTTCAAAAGCCAGAGATTAAGAAGTTTATAGTAATCCTTTTTTTCTTTATTCTTATAACCGAGTTTTGTTATGAAATCAAACATTTCTTTTAATTTTATGTAGGATTGGTTTCTTTTTGAAATTTCATCATTATATTTTTTCGCTAATTTTTCCACCTCAATGTATTTGGATTCTAACTCAATATTGGATTCTCTTAATTTTCTATTTCTTGACTCAAGATATTCTATCCTTTTATAGATCGACTCCTTCTCTGCAGATGTCAATTTTTTTTCGGGAAGAGAGTCAATCTGAAAATCTATTTCATTAATAGAAGGCAAATTAATATTTTTTTTCGGCATTTTATCTTTTGATATTATCTAGTTATTACCTAATTGAGTTTATTATCGTTAATTAAGGCGATTTTTGAAAGCAAGGCTTCTAATTGTATGTATTCATCGCTGCCTTCAACTAGGCGAAACTCTATTTCTCCACATTCTTTTATTATTTTAAGCTTTTTTTTAGGCTCGATATCGAGATTCCAAACTTCTTGCTGAATCTGCTTTAATATGTCTATTGCTGAAAGTCCGTAGGACAACAAAGTGTCTAAAAGTTTAGATTTAGATTCAATAAATTTGCCATTTATCGCTAAATTAAGGACTTCTTTTATTTCTTTTGGCCTTGCTACAGAAGAAAGTGAATATATTGCATCTTCATTTATTTTTTTTGATAAGGCTGCTGCACTTTGTAAAATATTTTCGGCTCTCCTTACATCTCCTTCTGAAACAAAGTATATTGCTTCTTTTGCTTTTTGGTCTATAATCAAGGATTCTTGTTTAGATATTATATCAACTATATCAAAAATGTCCTCTCTTGAAAGATTTTTAAACCTAAAAACAGCGCATCTGCTTTGTATTGGGTCTATTATTTTTGAAGAATAATTACAGCTTAATATGAATCTGCAAGTGTTAGTAAAGTTTTCCATCGTTCTTCTCAGAGCTTGTTGAGCTTCTTTTGTTAAAGCATCGCATTCATCTAAATATATTATTTTAAATGGGACATCGTTAACCGCTTTTGTTCTTGCAAAGTCTTTTACCTTATTTCTTATTATATCTATTCCACGTTCATCAGAAGCATTTAGCTCTAAAAAATTAGTCCTCCATTCTTTTCCAAATAACTCTTTTGATATCACTAAAGCGAGAGTGGTTTTTCCAATTCCTGCAGGACCTGAAAAAAGAAGGTGAGGCATATTTTTCTGCATTACAAAGGCCTTTATCCTAGGAACAATGTGTTTTTGGCCTTTTATCTCATCAAATACTTTTGGCCTATATTTTTCAGTCCATATCGATGGTTCTGTCATATTTATTAAACAAATAAATAAACTTATAAATATTTATGTATTTTGGTAGATAGAGTTGATGAAAATGGAGATTAACGTCCCTTTAAATAACAACAAGAAACTTGAAAAAGTTCTTAAAAGAGCAAATAAAAATGTAGAACTGCAAACCTACCTAAAATGTTCTAACATTCTGGCTGTTGACAGGCTCGGCTATAATGATCATGGAAGAGTTCACGTGGCCATTGTAGCAAATATATCATTAAAGATATTAAGAAACCTCTTAAAAGCAGGTGTTGTCCCAAGCATTGTCAAAGATTATAAAGAAAAAAATTTTACAAACCACGATGCAGAAGTTATTGTTTTTCTGGCTTCATTGCTTCATGATGTGGGGCATATAGTTGCAAGGCAAAGACATCACGAATTCAGTATTCCTCTGGCAAGAGATTTGCTAAAAGATATATTAAAAAAGATTTATCCTGACGAAGAAAAGTATATCATATTGTCAGATGTGCTTAATGCGATAATGGCCCATGATAAAAATTCTGAGGTAAGTACTGTTGAAGGTGGAATCTTAAGGGTTGCTGATGCCCTTGACATGAAAGAAGGGCGTGCCAGAGTGCCTTTCAACTCTGGAAAGATTGATATACACTCTGTTTCTGCAATGGCCATAGATGATGTTAAAATAAACTATAGAGATAAAAAACCAATAGTGATAGAAATTATAATGAAAAATTCTGCTGCTATCTTTCAAATAGATTATTTGCTAAAAAATAAAATAAATGATTCTGGCTTAGAAGAATATATTGAATTAATAGCAAGAATTAAAGAAGGAAAAGAAGAGAAAATATTAGATGAAGTAAAATTATTTTAATGGTATTTTATTTTTATTTATTTTTAGCTAATTCTACAAAATTAATTAATCTAACAGAAAAAATACAGGAAAAATTAAATTATATCTTCTTCAGCAATAACCATAAAGTCTCCAACAGCTATAACGGCGCTGAAAGGGATTAATATGTTTCCGTTCTTGTCTTTTTCCAGCTCAAGCCTTTCCGTATAAGATGTGGGATTGCTCACAACCATATGGATTAACTCCCCAGATCTTGTTTCGAATATGACATCTCCGACTTCGCCAAATCTCTTGCCTGTTTTGCTGACTATTGTTTTCCCAATGATTTGCTTTGAAAATTTCTTATCTTCTTCTCCCATTGTATTACCACCCTTAGATACTATCTAATTTTGATACTATAAAATATTATTATGTCCTATTTAAAGCTTTCGATTAATCAGGGTATTTTTTAGTTTACCTTTATCATAGCAATTCTCCTTAAGTTCGCAGACATTACATTTATTTTCATTATCGGAAAAAGGAGGAATCTCTTTTGAATTAAGCAATTTCTTTACTTTTTGTATCAATTCAATTATTTCATCCCTAAAAAAAGGGTTCATAGTAACTTGCCTTGATTCGTTTGCATCGAGGTAGCGAACATAGCCTTCTTTTATTTCTTTGTCTTTTTTTTCCTGTAAAAGCAAAAGATATGCTCCTATTTGTATCTTGTGTCCTGGCCAAACACCTTTTTTAGGTGTTTTTCCAGTCTTTAGCTCTATGGGGACATATTCTTTTTCATAAACTTGTATCTGATCTATTCTCCCCCTCAGTCCTAAATTATTTGATTCAAGACTGAACTCTGAAATTATTTTGGGTGTTAATTTTTTCCATAGTTCTTCTCCATAAATATCATGTTTCTGAGAGAAAGAAAAAGCATTTGTTGACCTTATTGTTGATTCATTTAGTATAAAAGGCCACATCTCCTTAAAGGTTTTTCCTAAATCCAATTCCAGACCTAAAAGATCTTTCTTATATTTTCTTATACATCGCCTCAATATTTCAGAATACTTTTTTTTGTACATCTCCTGAACATCTTTCAAGGTATCTTGTTTTTTTATTTCCCTAACTAGGCTTTCCTCTTCTCTATTTATCTCTTCATGAGTTTCATGTCTTATAGTTCCCTTTAAAAGAACGTCTTTTGGCGGCTTTGAAATTTTCAGAACATACTCTAGAAAAAGCTTTCTCGGGCAGTATAGGTAAGATGATAAAGCGCTTACAGATATCATCTTTTTTTTAAACTTGCTGAAATTTAAATGTTTTTTGCAAATATGTCCAGTGTAATATTGAAAAAACAATAAAGACAATTAAAAAGATATTTATATAAAATGTTTATTATCCTTTATATGGAAAAAATAAAAGAGGTAAAAGAATATCTTAAAAAAAATAATATTGATTTTTGTTTCATAGTTAACTCAAATAAAAAAGACAGTAATTTTCTATATTTTACAAATTTTGATGTTGATTTTGCTTATCTTTTGATTCCAAAAAAAGGTAAGACTGAAATAATCGTCTCTGAAATGGAATACAGCAGAGCGAAGAAATATTCCAAAATAAAAAATATAAAAAAATTTTCAAGAAGTAAAGAAATAAGAGCATATATTAAAAAAAAGCTGAATAATAAAAGAATTGGTATAAATTATGAAAATGTAACTTTAGGGGACGCAAGAAGGCTAAGAAAATATTGTAAAATAAAGGATATTAGCAAATTTTTGCTTAAAACAAGGTCTGTAAAAACATATGATGAGATTAGAAACATAAAAAAAGCATGTTTGACTGCATCTAAGATAATGACAAAATGCATTGATAATTTTTATAAATTTAAAACAGAGAAAGATGTTGAAAATTTCTTAATAGAGGAGACACAAAAAAATGATTATGATTTGGCCTTTAAGCCAGTTGTTGCTTCGGGTTATAATGCTGCAATGCCACACTACAGAGCAAAACAAGTTAAATTAAAAAAAGGCTTCTGTGTTATTGATTTTGGTGTTGCTTATAAGAATTACAATTCAGACATAACAAGGACAGTCTATATAGGAAATCCCTCAAATAAAGAGGTTGAGCTATACAACAAAGTCTTGAGTATACAGGAAGCATGTATAAAAAATATACTTCCCGGCATAAAAGCAAAAAAGATTGATTCTTATGCAAGAAAAAACTTGAGCGGTTTTATTCATGGGCTTGGGCATGGTATTGGTGTTGAAATCCATGAGTTTCCGAATATAACTGAAGAAAGCAAAGACATCTTGAAGAAAAAAATGGTTTTTACTATAGAGCCGGGAACCTATAAAGAAAAAAAATATGGAATTAGGATTGAAGACACTGTTCTGCTTAAAGACAAGCCGGAAATACTAACAAAAACATATAAAAAATTAAAGGTAATCAATTTAAATAGTTAATAAAATTATATGATAAGAAGTAATAATAAAAATTTAAAAATAAATAAATTTAAAGACATGTAAGTTATAAATCAAAACACAAACTTTCCATCTTTTTGTATTAGCTTGCCATCAAAATAAATCTCTCCGCCTTTTCTTAAGTCTTTAATCATGTCCCAATGTATTGCAGAATTATTTTTTGAAAGAGTTTCCTCATAGCCTTGACCCAAGGCAAGGTGTATTGTTCCACCTATTTTTTCATCGAATAAAATATTTTTTATGAATTTATTTATTCCATAATTAAAACCTATTCCAAACTCACCAATTGTTTTAGAGCCTTTATCTGTTTTTAATGTCTCTTTCAAAAGCCTTTCGTTCTTTTTTGCTTTTGCCTTTATAACCTTGCCTTTACTAAACCAAAGCCGGACATCATCAACTTCTCTGCCATCCCTTATTACTGGATAAGTATATCTTATGTATCCTTCTGTTGAATCCTCTACAACACTCGTAAAAACTTCTCCATCAGGCATGTTGAACTTTCCAGAGCATGTTTTCGCTGGCCTGTCTTTTATGCTGAAGCTCAAATCCGTGTCCTTTCCAACAATTCTTACCCTGTCTGTTTTATCCATTAATTTTTTTAATTTTATTTGATTTTTTTCTTCCTCTTTCCAATTTTTGTTTGTAGCCTTGAATACAAATTTTTCGAACTCATTTAAAGACATGTCTGCTTCCTGTGCCAGGGCGTGTGTAGGAAACTCACAAATAACCCAATTTTTTTTCTTTAAAATCAATTCTTGTATTGGTTTTGTAACTTTTCTTTTTATGGCTATTTTTTTCGGATGTATATTAGAAAGCTCTCGAGTATTGTATTCTGTTCCAATAGATATGAAACCTTGTGTGTTCTTGACTTCATACATTGTTATCTTTGGAAAATGTTTTAGCTGGTCTTCTTTTGCGTATTTATAGTATAGGTAAGGGTACTCTTCGAGCTCCAGATTTATTCTTGGGATTGCGCCTTTCTTCAATATATTCTTAGCAACTTCTAAAACCAAACTCTTTGCTTCAACTCCTGAATTTATTGTTATTATGTCACCTTTTTTTATTTCAACAGAATAATCTGTCAATATTTTAGCCAATTTTACTATTCTTGAATCTGCCATTAAAATTATGAAAAAAAGTAAGTTTATAAAATTATCTAAATTTTTAAAACGCAAGATTTATTAATCTAAATTCATTTCCAAAAAAATATGGGTGGTAGAAACAGAGAAAAAGACAGAGAAATCTTGTTTGATTATACTTCTGATAGCATAACTCTAGAATATGAAAATCGGTTGTTGAAAGAGACTGTTAATCAATTAAGGGAAGAACTTGAAAGATTTAAAACACCTCCATTGATGGTTTGCGATATTCATGATGTGGTAAACAACAAAGCCATAATAAGGATACCCAATGGAAATAAATTTTTTGTTAATGTCTCCAATAATTGCAAAGAGCTAAAAGCAGGCCATAGTGTTTTGGTTGACCAAAAAAATTTAAATGTCGTTGAAAAGATTGAAAAAAATAAGAATTTCAATGTTGAGAAATTTGTAATAATTGAGAAACCAGAGATAGCTTGGGAGTCTATAGGTGGATTAAACAACCAGATAGAAGACATAAAAGAAGTTATAGAACTGCCGCTAAAAAATCCAAATCTTTTTAAAGAAGTTGGGATTCAGCCTCCTAAAGGTTTATTGTTATATGGTCCACCCGGAACAGGAAAGACTCTATTGGCAAAAGCTGTTGCCAACTCAACAAACAGTACTTTTATCGAAGTTGTGGCTTCTGAGCTTGTTCAAAAATTCATCGGAGAAGGTGCGAAATTAGTCAAAGAAATATTTCAGCTTGCTAAAGAAAAAGCCCCTTCTATTATTTATATCGATGAGCTTGATGCTCTTGCTGCTACAAGAGTTGAAATTGGTACTTCTGGAGAAAGAGAAGTTCAAAGAACTTTTATGCAGTTCTTGGCTGAGATTGATGGTTTTAAACATCTGGGAAATGTAAAAGTTATAGGTTGCACAAACAGGAAAGACATTTTGGATCCTGCAATACTTAGGCCTGGAAGACTTGATAGATTAATAGAAGTTCCGCTTCCCGACATAGATGGCATTAAACACATATTCAGGATACATACAAAAAATATGAATCTCGACAAGAAAATAAATCTTGATAAAATTTATAAAAATATAGAAGAGCTTTCTGGAGCTGAGATAAAATCTGTTTGCACCGAAGCCGGTTATTTTGCAATAAGAAAAAAGAGAAAAATAATACAAGAAAACGATATAGTGGATGCTATTAAAAAGGTCAAAAAAGAAGAATCTGGTTCGAAAGATTATACAAAGATGTTTGGTTAGAATAAAAATATATTATATACATATATTCTCTATATTTTTTAATTTGTTATAACCAAAAAATTTATTTTAACTTATTGTTTGGTTATGTTGCGCTCATAAGTTACTTCCGTTCATCATCCTTGCGTCAGAGGGTGTTCACTTAATCATCACGCATATCGTATGAAAGAATAATATTATATAAATGTTTATGATTTTATCTTGAATATTTTATAATCTTCATAATTACATAATCCTTATATCAAAACAAACCCTAAAAGTAAAGGGTGAGTATTGCCCACATTTTACAATATCTATAATTTTTATTGTTTTTGTGTTTATTTTGCATATTTCCTTTATTTTTTCCCTTATTTGCGGGATATCTTTTTCCTGCAAAAAAATATAGAGATGAATCATAGTTCCTTTTCTTACCGTTTTCAAAGCAACGTCAAGATAATTTTCTGATCCTTTGGGTAGGGGCATTATTATTCTGTCAAATACCTTGTAAAGTTTTGGGACTATTTTTCGAACATCACCCTGAAATAGCTCGACATTTTTAATTTTATTTAATTTTATATTTTCTATAGCATATTTATGAGCTTTTTTATTTAACTCGACTCCACAGATATGAGAAGCATTTGAATTTTTTGCAATCACAATTGGGTATGGGGCAACCCCTGAAAACATTACAAGAACATTTTCATTTTTTTTTACCAAATTTGCTATTCTCTTTCTTTCGGTGCTTAATCTAACTGAGAAATATACTTCCTCAGGATTTAGTTTTATTTGTACGTTGTTTTCTCTATAAATTGTTTCTTTTCTCTTTTCTCCGGCAATAATTTTCAATTTTTGAATCCTGAATCTTCCAGAATGGATTCCAGATTTTTTACATACAACTTTTATATTTTTATGGTGATTTATAATCGATTCTCCGATTATCTTTTCTTTTTTTTCTAGACCTTCGGGAATTTCAATAATAGCTATATCTCCTACTACGTCGTAGCTTGTTTTTAGTAAAGAAAGTTCTTTTTTGTTTAATTTCTTGGTCAAAGTATCTTTTAATTTCACCATTTTAAAAAAAATCTTTTAAACCTTTCTGCTCTTTAGATTTTTTGCTTTTTAAAAGTTTTGACAGGTTTTTCTCGACCCTCTCTCTTGAAAAATCATGCTTGTCGACAAGAATATCCAAAACCTTATTTTCATCAATCTCGTTCCATTCCAAAACATAATCATCAGTAACATTCATATTTTTTATCAGATAATAAACCTCGTTCCATTCAAAATTAAAAAAATCATTCCATTTACATTGTTTGAAAAGTGTATCGAAGTCTTTTCCGTGCTGTTTGACAAGTTTCAATGCGTTCTTTGGCCCTATACCCTTTATTCCGCCTTTGTTGTAATCTGTTCCTACAAGCATCGCTAAAGCAATAAGCTGATCATTATCTATTCCTAAAGTGTTAAGGTTTTCAGCCAAAACTATCTTTTCGGGTTTTGTAGTGATATATGCTAAACTATCTGATTTTTTTCTTTTTCCAGAGATAGAAAGATTCCTTATAAGAATTGGTGAACCAAATAACAAAGAATCTATGTCTTGGCTTACCACACAATAAGCATCATCCTTCCTGACCATATAAGATGCTTGCGCTTCTCCTTCCGAAGGAGCTTGTACTATCGGCAACCCCAAAGCAGAGATAAGGCCTTTGGCTTCCTCCACCATTTCAGGTGTAAGTATGGAAGTTCTTGAAGCAAACTTTTTCATATTTTTCAAATCTTCTTTTTCCGCAGCAATTTCATATTTTCTTTGCGCATCCTGCTTTATCGCCTTTCTTCTTTCTCTTTCTTCCTGCTTTAGTTCCGGGATTTGGCCATCGAAAACAAAAAATAATTTAAGTCCCTTTTCCATAAGGTTCGTTGTTCTGGCAAAAAGACCCACTAAATGACTTGTAATGTTTCCTTTAGAATCACTTAATAAAGATCCGTCTCTTTGCCTTATTGTAGATAAAAACTGATAAAGCATGTTGAATGCATCTATTGCAATTTTCTTATCTCTAAGTTCTTCAAAAGATATTTCATCAGATTTCAATAATTCTGTTATTGCGATTCCCATATTAAATGCATTTTAAATTTTCTTTATTGTTATGTTTTTAAACTGCTCATCAAGCATAGATTCGGCTTTTTTAGTTAGCTCGCCTGTTATTAAAAACAAAACTGGAAGTTTTTTTGATTCTGATTGTACATAAACATTGCTCAAATCAGAGTCGTTAAATTTTTTCTTAGAACGCGCCTTGCAAAAATATCTGGCGAGCCCAATAGATGTTGGCACTTTGACAATAAACTCAGCATCATTTGTTTTCCTTACAATATTCTGGCTCACTATTTCGATATCGTTCTTCTCAAAAAAATTTTTTACCTTATCGAGGAAAGGGGATTTTTCTTCAATCTGTTCTTGGTTTTCCTTATTTTTTTCTTCTAAATTTTGCTCTTCCTGTAATTTATTTTGTGTTTCTTGGGTTTGTTGGTTTTTTTCTTTTTCCTCCTCTTTTATATTTTCCCAAGATCTATTAGAACTGTTTTCAGAGATTTCATTTTCATCTTCCTTTTTTGTTGGTTTTTGTTTCAATATCTCCCTTATCATGCTTTCTGCTTCTTGGTTATTTAACAAATACCATTTCCAAAATATCTCTTTTTCATCATTTGTTGTTACTTCCAGGGGTTTTGCAAAGTCCTTTATATTTCTTAAAGCTACCCTTACAACGGGCTCAAGTTTTTTATCTTTGAGTATCTTTTTTGCCTTTAGTAATTCGTATGCTTTTTGCTCTTTCTCGTGAAGGTGTTTATAAAGATCTTGTAGTTTATATTCTTGCCCTTGAACATAGTAAACCGGACTTCCCCCTATTTTTACATTGGAAATTTTTACATGACCTTTTTTTGATAAGTCGGATAAGGCCGCCCCGACTAGAATAGTGTTCCATCCAATTTCTTTTACAATATGTATGGGTAATAAAGGGCCTTTAGATTTTAATATTTGTAGAATCTTTTGATCTTTATCATTATTTTCCATGTTCTTGAATAAAAGAAAGAATTATATAAAGATTATGGTCTTTTCCAAGCGACTTCATAATAGGTAACGTCCGATTCGTCGTCAACAACAGCAAGCAAAAGCCTTTTTTTTGTTGAATGTGCGACCCTATTTTTGGCTGCAAAATCATGCCATGTCAGAGTATTGCCTTCTGAAACCGGATAAACAATCCATTTCGCATGGTCTTGTCCTGGCTTTACGCCGCGATCATAAATCCTAAAATCTGCTCCAAATTTTAATGCGGTTTTTATAATATAGCCCCTATTCCTTATATCTTTGAAAACACAATATCTTATCCAGAAATTTGGCTCTGCTTTTTTTGCAACTTTGAGAAATTTTTCAAATGTTAATGGTTTTCTTTTGTCTATAACTTCTATTTTTTTCTTTTCTATTAAGAATAAAGACTCTAATAAAGAAAGTTGAATCTTATTCTCAACAAGTTTTCCGAATCCGCTTTGATTATAAAGATCTCTTGCAGCATCACTATCTTCTGTAACAACTCTCTCTTCTATCAACTGAGTCTTTATTATCGTTTCAGATGTTTTTTTCTTTTTTTCCTCTGTTTTTTCCTGCTTTTTTCTAGTTTCAGATGTTTTTTTTCTCTTTTCTGTTTTTTTCTTTGGCATAAGATTAAGAAAAAATATCTTATTTAAAAACATTTACTTTTTTAAATAATAAATATTTATTTACAATATTGTAAATAAATAAAAATCCAAAGAATTATAAAAAATAGAATTTTTTTTAATTTTATGAAACTAACAATATTGGGCACATCTTGTATGGTTCCAACAAAAGAAAGAAATGTCTCTAGCCATTATTTAGATTATAAAGGAGAAGGGATTTTGTTTGATTGTGGTGAAGGGACTCAAAGACAGATGAATATCGGTGGTTTAAACAGGCATAAGATAAAAAAGATTTTTTTAACCCACTGGCATGGGGACCACGTTTCGGGGCTTATTGGTCTTATACAGACCATAGGAAATAAAGAAGAAGCCCATGTTCTTGATATCTTTGGACCTAAAGAAACAAAAAAAAGAATTTCGAGTTTGATAGAGAGCTGTGATTTTCAAAAAAAAGTCGAGATTAAAATAAAAGAAGCGAATCCAAGAGGTCTTGAAAAAATTTATGAGAATAAAGATTATTTTGTTGAGGTTATAAATTTATACCATTCTATACCAACAATAGGTTATAGGTTTGTTGAGAAAGATAAGATAAAAATTAGAATATCAAAACTGAAAAGAGAAGGGGTTAAAGAGGGTCCCCATATAAAAAGATTACAAGAGGGGAAAGATATGATTTATAAAGGAAAAACATACAAAAATAAAGACTATACATCGGTAATAAAAGGAAAAATATTTTCTTATGTGCCTGATACTGCCTATGGCCCAAATTGCGTAAAAATAGCTGAGAATGCTGATATTTTATTATGTGAATCTACTTTTGCACATAGCCTGTCAGAAAAAGCGAAAGAAACCAAACATATAACTTCAAGAGAGGCTGCACAAATAGCTTCTCAGGCAAATGCAAAAAAATTGATTTTGACACATTTTTCACAAAGATATACTGAAATAAAAGAGGTTTTAGATGATGCTAAAGATATCTTCCCCAATACAGAAGCAGGATTTGATTTTATGAAAGTAGTTTTCTGATTGTTATTTTTTATTTATTTTTTTGCTGCCAGTTTTATATCCTCTGGTTTTATAGTCTTTCTCTTTGCGTGAATAGAAAATTTTATTGCGGCTTCTGCTATTTCCTCTGCTTTTTCCTCTAAAACAAACTTTAATGCCTCTTTTGCTTTATCAGAAACTCTCTCAGCACCAGACTTTTTAAGAATTTTTTCCATTGCTGCCAAAGGAAGTGTTTTTTTCTGCATTTATTATAATAAGATCTCTTATAATATAAAGCTTTTGATAAAAAAAGATTTATAAATCTCAGCAGAATATTATAAAAGATGTCTAGAAAATCAAAGGGTATAAATGCGGAGAGGGATTTGATACATAAATTTTGGGCAGCTGGCTGGTGTGCTGTTAGAATTGCGGGCTCTGGATCAATGAAATATCCATCATCAGATATTTTGGCAACAAATAAATTAAGAAAGCTTGCAATTGAATGTAAAACATCAAAAGAAAAAAAGAAATATTTTTTAAAAGAAGAAGTAAAACAATTAAAAGAATTCTCTGACTTTTTTTCTGCAGAGCCTTGGATAGCTATAAAATTTGAGAGGGAACCTTGGTTTTTTATTAATTTGGAAGATATGGAAAAAACAAGAATGGGTTTTCTAGTTTCTTTAGAAATTGCAAGAATAAAAGGTCTTTTATTGGAAGAAATTATTTAATTTTATAAATTATAATTTTATAGATTATTTAGTTTTTTATTGAATATTTCAGGGTATGTTCTGGTAATTTCATCAATAAAGATATAAGGAGTGTATATTCCTATTTCTGAGATTATTCCAGATATTAATTCAGGTTTTATTATTTCAAAAGCATAATTTATTATATTTACATTTTTTGGAGCATTTTTCCAAATTTCTTCTTTGTTTCTTTTCTCAATTTCTTCATCAAAACCAAATGTTGTTTGTGGATTATATTTCCAAGAATTTGTACAGATATACAAAGGAACATCAAAATTTTTTGCAACTTCTGCTGCAAGCTCACTTCCTATTTTATTAATTACCTTAGCTTCACAGCTTATAGAGTCAGCTCCAAGTAAAACAATATCTGATTCTTTTATAGCCATCCTCATTCCAGAATCAATAAAATAATTTATATTTATTCCTTCTTCAGCAAGTTCTTTTGCTGTTGTCTTTCCCTGAAGCAAAGGTCTTGTTTCTGTATTGTAAACTTCAAATTTTTTTCCTTGTTTTTTTGCTTTTTTAATTATATCTATGACTGTTGAAGAATGGCAGTGGGTGTATACAACCATCCCCGATTTTATTTTGTTTGCTCCTATTTCAGCTATTGACTTTTTAGAATTTTTAAAAAAATCTAACATAAAGTCAATTTTTTCATTAATTTGTTCTTTTAAATTTCCACCATGAAGATTATCAAATAAATAATTTAATGAATTTCTTAGGCATGGTTCTGTAGGTCTTGCTTGAATTAATTTTTTTTTTATTATCTTTGAATCATTTATTAAATTTTCATCTTTTAATTTATTAAATTCGGATTTGAAAACATTCAGAGAAAAAACTGCTACATTTTCAGCCCCTTGTATTTTGACGGATTTTATGCTTTTAATAGCTTCATCTAATTCCATTTTAGATTAAGAAAAAATTATTTTTTCTTTTTTTTTAGCATATTTTGTATCTTTTTTTCTTCTTGTTCTATTTTTAATTCTTCTTTAAAGACATTTTTTGTTATTCTTAATATATTTTCATCCATCCTTGCTATCCTTCTTTCTAATAATATTAAAATCCTCATAGAATAAACAATTGCCGCTAGAGTTCCTATAATAATAGCCAAAACAACACTGATCTGTTCATTCATAATATCACCTCTTTGATTTAATCATTCAAAGAATATAACTATATAAAACTTTTGTTTTGAATTTATATTTTATTTATCCCAAGCAGAATTAAAAAGATTCACAAAACTTTTTGTAAAAAAATTAGAAGAAACCCACACAGCAGAATCATAACTTGGATTTAGATTTTTATCATCTGTAAGCATAAATAAAAGTTCTTTTTCATCAACAGCTAAAAATCTCGCCCTTATATTATTTTTATTTTTTATTTCTATTAATTTTTTAAATTCTTCAAAAGTCTCTTTATTTTTATTTGTTAAAGGTGATATTATTTTTATATCTAAACCCTTATCTTTTGTTTTGTTTATATGTTTTTTAATTAATTTTGACTTTCTCAATAAACCTTCTTCTGTAGTCATTAAAATAATTGATTTTTGAGCATTATTAAGCATTAATTCAATTTGATTATAAATATTATCTCTCCCTTTAAAAGATCCTGAAAGATCTGATGGTTCTATATGTTCAACACCTTGATTATGTAATAAAGTTAATTCTTTTATAACATCACTATCTTTTATTTTATCTATTTGTTGTTGTTTCTGCTCAGAATCTTTTTTTATTTTTTTCTTAACCCTTTCTAAAACCTCAAAAGGGTTAACTGCTATATATTTTATAGGTTTGCCTATTTTCATCATTATAAAACCTTTTTTTTCCAAACTTTCAAGAACATCATAACTTCTAGAACGAGGAACATTTGCTATATCAGAAAGCTCTCCTGCAGTTGAAACGCCTCTAGAAAGCAAAGCAGTCCATATCTTTGATTCGTAACTATTTAATCCAAAATCCCTTAGATTATTAATAAATTCTTTCTTTATTAACATTTTTATTAAATAATTAAAAAAATAACTTATATATAAAACTTTCTTTTTTTATTATTATATAGTGATAAAAATAAATATTATTTGAATAAATTGAAAGAAATTTATTTAGATTTAAACACAGATACACCTATATTTCCTTTGGAAAAATTACAAATTAAATAATATTTTATGATTTTAAAAATTTTTAAATATTGTTTTTCAATAGATATATTATTATATATATTTTTTTATATATATAATATTAAATAATGAATATTATAATTGTATTATATTTATTTACAATATTGTAAATAAATATTTATAATTATTTTAAGACGATAAAATAAAATATTTTGAAAAATTATTTTTTAAAAAAGTATAAATATTAAAAATATTTTCATATAAATTGAATATAATTAAATATTAAAAATATTTCAAAAAATGATTTTTATTATAATTTTATAACTCTAAAAGAAATATAGGGGTCTGAGAATTATATTTTTTAAAATATAAAACTATATAAACCTTTATTTCTTCTGGAATTTTCTCATGACCCAAAAAGGATTAACAGGATTTTTTGAAAAATATCTTGAAAAAGATAGTTTATTTTTAGATAAAAAAGTCTTACAAGGAAACTACACACCAGAAACACTTTTACATAGGGATAATGAAATTAAAAAATTAGCTGAAATATTAGCTCCATCTTTAAAAAATGAAAAGCCATCTAATTTATTTATTTATGGCAATACTGGTACTGGTAAAACAGCATCAATAAAATATACAGCAACACAATTATTAAATGTTTCTACAAATAGAGATAATTCTTTAAAAATATTATATATAAATTGTAAGTTAAAAAGGGTTGCTGATACTGAATATAGATTAATAGCACAACTAGCAAGGGAATTTGGAAAAGTTATACCTCCTACAGGACTCCCCACAGATGAAGTTTATAATATTTTTTTCAATGTTTTAGATGAAAAAGATCAAAACATAGTTTTAATATTAGATGAAATAGATTTTCTAGTAAAAAAAGCAGGAGATGAAATCTTATATAATTTAACTAGGATTGATAATGATTTAAAAAATTCAAGATTATCTATAGTTGGAATAAGTAATAATACTATTTTTATTGAAAATTTAGATCCTAGAGTTAAATCATCTTTAAGTGAAGAAGAAGTTATTTTTCCACCATATAATGCTCTACAACTTCAAAATATATTAAAAGACAGAGCAACATTAGCTTTTAAAAAAAATATTTTATCAGAGGGTGTTGTTGAAAAATGCGCAGCATATGCGGCGCATGAGCATGGCGATGCTAGAAGAGCTTTAGAATTATTGAGAGTGGCGGGCGAGATAGCTGAAAGAAACAATTATAAAAAAGTTTATATAAAACATATAGATGAAGCAGAAGAAAAAATTGAGAAAGATAGGGTTTTTGAAGTTGTAAGAACACAACCAAAACAATTTCAAGCTATATTGTATTCTATTTTAACAATATATATAAAAAGAAGAGATGTTTTGTATACTGGAGAGATTTACGAACTTTACAAGAAAATATGCAGCAGAACGAATTTAAGACCCCTAACACAAAGAAGAGTGAGTGATATTTTAGGTGAGTTTGATATGCTTGGTATTATAAATGCTAAATTAATAAGTAAAGGTAGATATGGAAGGACTCGTGAAATTTCTCTTGCAGTTCCTGAAAATTTAGAACCAAAACTCAAAAAAATGATTGAAGAGAATTTAAATTTAGTTTAGTTTAAAATGCAGCAAACAGTTTCTAAAGAGGTGATAGAATATTTTATTGAGAAAGACATCTTAATAAGTGCAGACCTTAAAAATTTTTTAAATTCCTTCAAGAAAGAAAGAGTATATACTTCTTTAATGAAAAAAACAAAAACAGATCTTCTTGCTGTTCTAAACAAAGAATTATTAGATAATTTAATTAAAAACAAATCAATAAATATAAATTGGGTTATTTTTGATTCCGCTAAGGCCCTTAAAGAAAAAGACAAAGACCACGAACAATATTATGATATTATAGATTCTTTTGAGGTATACAAAAAACCAGAAATAAAACTTGAAAATAATAATAATTTAAAAGTAATTTTTTCTTATAATAAACAATCAACAAAGAAAACTGTCAAGGATTTTGTATCTTATTTCAATAACAGGTATAAAGCAATAGAACAAATATTAAAAACAAGAAAGGAGTTAGAAGGACTAACATTAATTTCGAGACTGAAATCAAAAAAAGAAAGAGAAACAGCATCAATAATTGGGATGGTTGTTGATAAATCTTTAACAAAAAACGAAAATTTAATAATTAGTGTTGAAGATTTATCTGGGAGTACGAGTATTTTGATAAACAAATCAAAAAAAGAATTATATGAGAAAGGAAAAAATATAGTTGAAGATGAAGTTATTGGTATTATAGGAAATTGCGGAAATAATATATTGTTTGCCAATAACATAATTTTTCCAGAAATACCAAGGAAAGAATTAAAAAAATCTCCAAATGAAGATTATGTTGTTTTTATAGGGGACACACACATAGGATCAAAACATTTTCTCGAAAAAGAGTTTCTAAAATTTATAAAATGGATTAATGGCGAGATTGGGGATGAAAAACAAAAAGAAATAGTTAAAAAAATAAAATATCTCTTCATTCTTGGAGATATAATTGAGGGTGTAGGAATATACCCGGATCAGGAGTTTGATTTGTCAATACCTGATATATACAAGCAATATGAATCTTTTGTAAAATATATTGAACTTATACCAAAAGATATAACAATAATAATCTGTGCCGGAAATCATGATGCTATGAGGATTTCTGAACCACAACCAGCAATTTATAGGGAATTTTCAAAAAAACTTTATGAAATGAAAAATGTTGTTCTTGTTTCAAACCCATCTCTTGTTAATATAGGGTGCTCAGAAGGTTTTCCAGGTTTTGATGTACTTTTATATCATGGATATTCTTTTCCTTATTTTGCTGACAATGTGGAGCCAATAAGGTTGGCTGGAGGTTTAAAAAGGCCAGATTTATTGATGAAATTTTTATTGCAAAAAAGACATCTTGCCCCAACACACACATCAAATCTTTACATACCTGATAGTGCGAAGGACAATCTTGTTATAAATACAGTGCCTGATTTTTTTGCGACTGGACATATACACAGGGTTTCAACAGCAACATATAAGAATGTTTTTTTGTTTAATTGCTCTTCATGGATATCAAAAACAGACTATCAAGAAAAGGTTGGTTTAGAACCACAACCAGGAAGAATTATTCTTACAAATTTACAAACAAGAGAAATTAAAAAAATTAAATTTGT
This sequence comes from Candidatus Woesearchaeota archaeon, assembly GCA_003564925.1. GTDB lineage: Archaea > Nanobdellota > Nanobdellia > Woesearchaeales > PXDW01 > PXDW01. The sequence goes on from PXDW01000105.1 coordinate 19,994, forward strand.
TCAAGATGGAATCTAGCGAAGAAATACAAAAATACTTTGATGATATAGAGAAAAAAACAAGCCATTGCTATTCTATATCAAGCAAAGCAAGGCAGAAGGGATTCGATCCCGAAGAGAAAGTGGACATACCTCTAGCCAAAGGAATATCCCAAAGAGTAGAAGGACTTATATCGGCTGCAACACCCCAAATACTAAATTCAGGTGTTGCCCAAAGAATAGAAAAATTAGAAAAAGAATTCGGAGTTCTTGATTGGAGAGTGGCTTTGAAAATAGCTGAAGAAGTTGCAAAACAAAAATTCTGCAAATTTAAAGACATAAGGGAATCTATGGAGACTGGGATAAGGGTTGGTTTAGCTTATATAACTTTAGGAGTTATAGCAGCCCCGCTCGAGGGATTTATAGAATTAAAGATTAAAAAAACAAAAAAAGGAGAAGATTACCTTTCTTGTTTTTTTGCAGGCCCGATAAGGGCTGCGGGCGGAACAGCAGAGGCAGTAACTGTAATTATAGCAGATTATGTGAGGCTAAAATTGGGTTATGGAAAGTATGATCCTGATGAAAAAGAGATAAAGAGAGGCATAACGGAAATTTCAGATTATCATGAACGGGTAACTAATTTACAATACTTTCCATCTGAGAAAGAAATAGAGTTTCTTATAGAAAATCTTCCTGTTGAAATAAGTGGAGATCCGACAGAGAAAATAGAAGTTTCAAATTATAAAGATTTAGAAAGAATTGAAACAAACAGGATAAGGGGCGGATTTTGTTTGGTTTTGGCCGAAGGTGTAGCTCAGAAAGCACCAAAATTGTTTAAACAGCTCGATAATTGGGGAAGTTCAGTTGGGCTAGACTGGAAATTTATGAAAGATTTTCTAGAAATACAAAAAAATTTTAAAGCAGGAAAAACAAAATCCAAGGAAGAAGAAAAAATAACTCCTAATTACACATATATAAAAGATTTGGTTGCAGGAAGACCTGTTCTTGCACATCCCCTAACCTGGGGTGGATTTAGGTTGAGATATGGAAGAACCAGACTTAGTGGGTTTGCAGGAGACGCTATAAACCCTCTAACTTTAGATGTTCTTAATAATTATATTGCAACAGGAACACAATTAAAGATAGAAAGACCTGGAAAAGCAAATATTTTGACTCCTTGCGATTATATAGATGGACCAATAATAAAGTTGAATGATGGTTCTGTAATAAAAATAGAATCAGAAAAACAGCTAAAAGATGTAAAAAAAGACATAAAAGAAATATTATTCTTAGGTGATTTGTTAGTAAATTATGGGGATTTTTCAGAAAATGGCCACAAACTTGTTCCAGCAGGATATTGCGAAGAATGGTGGGCCCAAGAACTGGAGAAAAAAACTGTAGATTTATTCGGCAGCTTAGATTTGAATAAACTTTCGGAAATGATAAACATACAGGAAGATGACTTATCTTTAATAATCAACGATCCAATAAAAACAAAAATATCTGCAAGAGCGGCCTTCAACATTTCAAAAGAGCTAGGAATTCCACTTCATCCACATTATACTTTTTTTTGGACGAGACTTTCTAAAGAAGAGTTTATAGATTTTTTTAAATGGATTAAATCATCAAAAATAAAAAAAGAAGACAACAAAGTTTCGAAAATCATCATTTCTTACAGGGAAGAGCAAAAAAAGAGATTAGAGAATATGGGCGTTCCTCATCTTTTTATAAATAATGAGTTTATTGTTATACAAAGTGAGGTTTCTGACTCTATATTTAGGACTTTATTAAATAGAGAATTTAATTTAGAAGAGCTTGATAATCTTGAAACATCCTTAGATTGTGTCTGTTTTATTTCAGGAATTACAATAAGGGATAAAGCAGGAACTTTTATCGGGGCAAGAATGGGGCGTCCTGAGAAAGCAAAGATGAGAAAATTAACTGGAAGCCCACACGTACTATTTCCTGTGGGGGATGAAGGCGGAAGATTAAGAAGTTTTCAGTCTTCTTTGGAAAAAGGAACAATAACAGCCGACTTTCCAATATTTAAATGTAAAGACTGCAACAAGGAAACAATATTTTCTGTTTGTGAAGCTTGCGGGAAAAAAACCAAAAGGCTATTTGTTTGCGGGGTTTGCGGGACAACAGAAAAAAAATGTGAACACACACCAAAATCATTTACAAACAAAAGCATCGATATCACAAAAATAATGAATTCTTTGGTTATTTCCTTAAAAATGAGGACAATCCCAGATTTAGTAAAGGGGGTCAGAGGAACTTCGAATAAAGACCATATTCCAGAGCATTTGGCAAAAGGAATATTAAGAGCAAAACACAATATATTTGTAAATAAAGACGGAACAACAAGATATGATATGACTGAGCTTCCAATAACACATTTTAAGCCTCATGAAATTGGGATCAGTATAGATAAAGCCAAGGAGCTTGGATATAATAAAGATATAAAAGGAAAGCCTTTGGTTAACGAAGATCAAATTGTTGAAATATTTCCCCAAGATGTTATTCTTCCATGCTGTCCCTCTTCAACAGATGAAAATGCAGATGAGGTTCTTTTGAGAGTTGCTAATTTTGTTGATGATTTGCTTATCAATTTATATGGTCTGGACCCTTATTATGTTTTAAAATCAAAAGAAGAATTGATAGGCCATCTTATAATTGGTCTGGCACCCCACACATCAGCAGGCACAATAGGAAGAATAATTGGATTTTCAAAAACACAAGGTTTTTTTGCTCATCCAATGTTTCATGCAGCTATGAGAAGAAACTGCGACGGAGATGAAGCTTGTTGCATATTGTTGATGGATGCTTTACTTAATTTTTCAAGAAATTATCTTCCAGATAGAAGGGGCAGTAGGACAATGGACGCTCCCCTAGTATTAACTTCTTTTCTCGTGCCTAAAGAAGTTGATGATGAGGTACACGGAATTGATGTTGTTTGGAGATACCCTTTGGAATTGTATGAATCAGCTTTAGATTATAAAATGCCTTGGGATGTAAAAGTACACCAGCTTGACCATTTTTTAGGAACTGAAAGACAATATTCTGGTTTTGGTTATACTCACCAAGTTTCAAACATGAATTCGGGAGTATTATGCTCCGCATACAAGATTTTACCAAGCATGGAAGAGAAGCTTAAAGGTCAAATGGAACTTGCTGAAAAAATAAGGGCTGTTGATGAATCTGATGTTGCAAGACTGGTCATTGAAAAGCATTTTTTGAGGGATATAAGGGGAAATTTGAGGAAATTCTCAATGCAACAGTTTCGCTGCAGTGGGTGTAATGAAAAATACAGGAGACCCCCTTTAAAAGGCAGATGTTTGAAATGCGACGGCAACATTATATTTACTATATCAGAAGGATCTATAATAAAATATCTCGAGCCTAGCATGTCTTTGGCAAACAAATATAATGTACCGATATATTTAAAACAAACTTTAGATCTTACAAAGCAAAGGATTGAGGATGTCTTTGGAAAAGAAAAAGAAAAACAGGTTGGCCTAGGCAGCTGGTTTGGTTAGCTTTATATATAATAATTTAATTTTCTTTAAAATGAGAGCCTTAGAAAAGATAATTTCTGGAATTTTAATAGGCGCAACAGCATTTAGTTTATCTGCATGCGGCCCAAAGATTGTTGAAACAGAGATAAAGCCAAAGCAGGAAGTCATAGAGACATACGAAGAGCCAGAACAAGAAGATATAATAATTGAGCCAGAAAAGTCTGAATTAGAACTAGAACTTGAAAAAATTGATGATATTGAGTTAAAAGAAAAGATTCAGAATAAGTTAACCAAGCCATTCTTTGAAAATGACGAGCAGAAGATAGACTATGTTTCTCAAGTAATAGATATGAATGAACAGGGAATGATGATAAAATTAATTTTTGAAAATGAGCATCTTAAAATCCGCTATAATCCAAATGAACAATTAGAATATGTTAAAGGCTTTCACGGATTAGAGTTTGACAATAAAACAGCAGATGCATTACTGCAGAAATTAGCAGAAGCAGAAGACCCTTATGATGCAGACGGAGACGGTTTTTCTAACTTGGAAGAAATTACCGGCAAGGACAAATACGGAAACAAATTGCCTTTTATCAGCAAAAAAACAGGAGAGCCAATAACCTATGTAAATGAGCAAGGACAAACAGTTCATAGAAGCTCAAGCAACCCCTTAGACCCAAAAGACACACCAGAACATATGGCCACGTTTGATTTTGTTTATTTAGCGGGTGCAGTTGGTTCTATACATGGTTGGGCCACTGTCGATGGCTTCACAAATACTCAATTAGATTATTATAGTTTTATTTATAATAGTCCAGGATTGGATGATATTTTATTAGTTAATACTGGTGGATGGCCTGGGGAATGGGATTTTGACTTCATATATGTTGGTGAAGGTAATGGAGATCATATATATATACGAAAAGATGATATGGATGATGTGGGCGGTTCTTCTAATCTTGAGGAATTTCTCTCTAGTTTTGTTGAATCTGATAGCGGAGATTGGATAAAGGTGGAGTTTGAGAATTTATCTTTCTCTCAAATTGAAGAAAGAATAAAAACATTTTCTAAAAGCGATTATTTTTTTGGAGTTTTAAATACCGAAGGGGTTAACAACCCCAATGACAATTTTGTCTATTTTGGTTATGAAACAATATCAAATTCAAGAATTTTCAGTGTTTTATCTAATATTTATAATAAGTATGGAGATGGGGCTGTCTTTCAAAAAGCAAACTGTGCCGGAGATAATTCATGTAAATTGCCTGATTCAGGTGTCTATTTTCTAGAAGCAACCGATTCTGGAATAGTAATGGGCGATAACCCTCAGCACTTTTTTAAAGATTTGCTGG
>PXDW01000118.1 GCA_003564925.1 Candidatus Woesearchaeota archaeon
AGCCGTCTTCCTGTATGATTTTATGGCAGTTCTGAATCCCATCATCGCATGTAGGGCATGGGGGGCAAGGCCCTCCGCAGTCTATCCCCTCTTCGCATACCTCTATCCAGGAGCCGTCTTCCTGTAATATCATGTGGCAGTTCTTAATCCCATCATCGCATGTTGCCTCATATATACATTCTCTTTCTTCTTCTGGCTTTTTATCTGTTGTTCCACAATTATTTACATCAACACAAGTTCTTGTCTGCCAGCCGTCTATAGAGCATTCCGACCATTCAGTACATTCCCATTTTTCATCACATCTTTCCTCAAATATGTCCCTATAGTCTATTCTGTAATCATAATCATAATGGTCTCCATAATCATAATAATCATCTATCCTATCTTCAGGACCATCCACACCATCACCTTCTCCTTCGCCAACTCCGGGAGGGATAGGAGGACATGGTCCGCAGTCTTCAGGGCAATTAAGGCAATTCTCGCCAGGTCCACAATAACCGTCACCGCAGTATGGCCCTCTTATTATTTCAAGATTGAAAACTTCTGAAACATTAAACATTCCATCTGTAACAGATATATTTATTGTGTGGTTTCCAATCTGTGGAAAAGTCGGGGTAAAATTTATTAGTCCTGTATATGGATCAATATTAAACAAATGAGTATCATCTGAAAAGATTAAGGTATCATTGTCTGCATCAGTTGCTATCACCTGCAATGTGAAAAGCTGGCCCTCTACGGCTATTTGATCTCCTATAGGCTCAATAACAGGCGGATGATCAACATTAAAAACAGTTAAGTTAAAAGTTATTGAAGCATTTAATTCGCCATCGCATACAGTTATTGTTATTGTGTGATTCCCTACATGCCTCTTTATTGGGGTGAAGTTTATTATTCCTGTAAAAGGATCTATATCGAACATATCAGTATCATCATAATATGTCAGAATATCCCAATAATTCAAGTCTGATGCATTTACATTATAAAAAAATGTTTCTGTCTCATTTACATATTGGTGAGGTATGTCATGGAGGAAAAAAGGAGGATAGTTTAAAAGAGACAGGTTTACTTCTTTAAAAGTTCCCGAATCCCAGCTATTGTTTCCGAAATGAACTGTTGGCATTCCATCTATAAAAAACAATATTTCGTCATCTTTTTCAGCCCCCTCATCATAAGGAGTCTGATAATCATCAGCCAAACAGGATAATAGGCCGTAATATCCGTCATTCAATATTAAAAAATGTCCACACAAGACTCCATCAGGATCATAAGCAGTAACGTTCATTCCCACTGTTCCATTTTCAAGGTCAGATATTACAGCACCATAAAATTCTGCCGGAACCCTTGGAAAAGAAAATGCTAAAAAAGAGTTTATAGCCAATAAAATTATAAATACAAATATTAAAATGAAAAATGATAAGGTTTTACTTAATATATTATTATTTTTCGATGTATCTAATCTATATTCTTTAATTGTTTTTTTGCTTTTGTTTCTTGAAATCATTTTTTATTCCAATGAACCTAATCATCAATCTCTTAATCATTAAGCAATCTATATTATGAACAAAGTATCCTCCTTACTCATCATTATCCAATATCCATAATGGGGATGCATTAGTAAAAAAGTTCCATCTTCTGATGAAGCATTATAATAGTAATATCTCATTTCTGATGCATTGTAGAACCATAGTATTGTATAGCTACCATCAATCGTAGTCAACGCGTCTGATATATTTTTAGTTACATTAGTTGGGTAGCCGATAAGGTTCCATCCCTGTGCCAATTGAATCCTGTCTGGCTTTATTAGATAGCCGGACAATTCGAATAAACTGCTGTTTTTCATGTTTATCCAGTATCCTTTCTGCTCGTTTATTTCTTTTAAGTCCTGTATAACCCAATCTGGCAGATAAGGGTTATAGGCTTTCCAGGGATCTGTCCTGTCATTAGGATAATAAGCATGGACAGAATAATACTTTCCGGAAATATTTGACAATACATTTTCTATCGAAGTGTTGTCAGCCAGACAAGGTATTGATATTAAATTCCATTCATCTTCAAGAATTATTTGACATTCATGCTCAATTTTCTGACCAGATACATAAGCTCGAGTAATAGTAGTATCGAATATAGAATAGCCAATTATTGAAGGATCTAATATTATTTTCCTCACAGGAATAAAAATAAAAATAGCTATCAAAAAAATCAAAGCTATGATAAGCTTTGTTCTTCCTGACAATTTGATTCCTTTATTTTCGATTTTCATTTGTTTTTATTTTTATTCTGTTTTTCATCTATGTTAACTCAACATAAAAGTAATATGCTGTAGAGCCTGTCCAAGAAGGGTGGCCCATCTCTGGAACAATCATCTGGAAATCATAAGGCAGCGTATTATAACCTGTTTGTGCCTGCTCTATTCTTGTTGCATATACTATATCTCCATTATTTGAGTTGGTTCCATCATACAATATAACCTCTTCAAAATGTGAGGATTGGGTTTGGTTATTAACATTTGTATGTATTGAATAGCATTCATTTTCCTCTATTTTAACTGTGCCTACATGAAATGATTCGTGACTTTTAGAGCTAAATGTTGCGCTTATATTATCATTAGGATTAGATGTGTGGTTCATAGCAAATTCCTCATTTCCTATATGGGTTTTATTGGCACAGGATATATCTCCCCATGAAATAAGCTCTGGGCTTCTGGTTGCATAAACTGTTCCAACAATATTGCTTAGCGACCAGTCAAAAATTGAATAACTTGATGCATCTGACAAAACTAATCTTCCTGTAACATTACCGACAAATGCTTTCCACTTGAGGTTTTGGGCTGTTACATTCAAAACCATTGTTGTTATTGAGCCTCCTGTAGTGTTTATCAAAGTTGAGCCTGTTCTTGAATATGTTTCATTAGTCATTTCCATTATTGTCGGACCAACTGGAACTGCATAAACATCATAAGCAAAATATTGCAACGAAAATAAAATTATAAAGAAGGCAAACAAAAACAGCACTATCTTTAATGCTGTGCTTTTTTCTGTACTATTTTTTTTGTTTTTATATTGCATTTTTAATGATCCTTCTTTTTTTTCTAGCTCTTTGATAAACAGTCCATATAGTCCTCTGGTTTCTGCTAAGAAGAGGAGCTATTTCGCAATATTTCAAGTTAAAATTTTCTTTTAGATATTCGATAAGAGACTCTAAAAAACTCAAAGAGCGGTTTCTTAAAGCGCTTGAAGGAACGAAAATTTTTCCCCCGTTCGTTTCAAGAACATTTTTATTTTTTGTTTGTGATGAGCTATAAGCGCCCCAAATTGTTTTCTGGCTTCTATTTAAAAGAGATGCAATATCTGAAAATCTTAGTCCTAAATTTTCCTTGAGGTACTTTGTTGTAGTTTCTAAAGGGCTTAGAACGTTATTATTAAAAATATCCAAAGGGATTAGAACAGGATTAATTTTATTACTTTTAGATTTTTTATCTGCTTCTTTTTTATTAGCTAAAGAAATAGAAGAAAATTCAACAGAAGAAATACTGGAAGAAGAGTCTATGTAGAACAAGTTATCTTCTATAACCTTTTTCTCTCTCGCTTCCATTTTTTCTTGCTATGTAAGTAATTCAAGCAAGACTTGCAGCACCTTTTGAAAGATGCAAAAATAAACAAGCGCTTGTCGTTTTCGTTTTATCGTTTGGCCGCTCTATTGTTTGGGTTTTTTCAGTCTTTGAAAACTGAAATTTTCTTGCTATGTAAGTAATTGCTTTTCCTCTTTTCCATATTAAAAAAATGGAAAAAAGAAATGATTATTAGTTTGTTGGGGAGGCAAAAAATTCCAAAGTTCCGTTGCAGTAACCTCCGACTGTCAAAGGTACCCTTAATTTCCAGTAAGTCTGGTTTGTACTATCTGAGTAATCATATTCATTAGTCCTTACAGGTACTGTAAGCCCGCTAATCAATGTTGAAGTGTTAGTTACAGGAATCATAGCATCAAAATCTTCGCCATAATTTAATGAAAATCTTTCCCTATCCAAAGCCATGTCCCCTAACTCGCATATCATCGAGCTGTTCGTGGGATTATTTCTGTCAGAAGTTCCGCCATAAGCCCTTACAGAAACATTTATTGGCTCGTTTCCAAAATTAGTTATATTAAGTTCTTTGTCTGTAGAAGTTTCCAAAACTGATAAGTTGCCATAGCTTATATAATCTGTAACATATATGCCTACCAAAGTATTAATTGTTGCATATCCTATATTGGAGCTGTTGAACCTATATATACGCTCTGTTGCTGTTCCACCATAATCCATTACAGTCATGTTACATATCCATGTTCCGTTATTTGCAAAGTACCATATATCAAAGAAGCAATGGCATGATGCGTTATAAGGAGAGCCGGCAACCTGCTCACACTCACAATCAACAAGAGGGTCTGCGCTATAGTGATTATTATTATTGTTAGGATGGACATTAGTTACAGACTCATGATAAAATGTAGCATTAGTAATATTAACATCATCCCATCCATTATAATCCCAAACAATGGCTGTGCAGTTTATCCTTGTTGTAGTTCCAGGAACAAGCGTTATTACATCAGGATTTACTGCAACACTAGTTACATTGGGCTCTGTATTCCAGATATAAACCTCTGTAAGTGTTGTTGAATTAGTATCTCCTATAACGCCCGGAGCTACAATACTTAAGGCTACTAATACTGATAAAACTAAAAATACAGTTAAAGTACTACTTAGCCAAAGGAATTGTTGTTTTTCCATTTTCAATACGTTCTTGATCTATGCCAGGCTTATGCTAACTCGACATAAAAGTAATATGCTGTAGAGCCTGTCCATGCTGCATAGCCCCTTTCAGGAAGTATCATCTGAAAATCAAATTTTCTTCCTTCGTGGTAGCCGTCTTTTGAACCATCTACAAGCGCGGTGTATATTATGTTTGTTCCGTCATAAAGCAACAATTCCTCAAAAACATCTCCAGCTGGAGCTGTACTGTTAACATACAAATTTGTTGTGTAGCAGTCATTTGGATCGATATCTCTTGTTGCTACTGTGAAACCAGTATTTGTCTTATCAGGAAATGTTACTGTTATATTATCGGTTGGATTTGAAGTATGGTTCATTGCAATTTCCTCATTTCCTATGTGAGTTATATTCGCGCATGTTATACCTCCCCAATTTAAAGGGGATGAAGACCTGCTTGCATAGATCTGTCCTCTCAAGCTTGCTGCAATAGACCAGTCGTAAAGCTTGTAACCGCTTGAATCAGCCAAAACTAATGAACCTGTTACGTTTCCAACATAACCTTTCCATCTTCGATTCTGCTGTTCAGCCTCAAGATTAACGGTAAAGATATAACCTCCGGCCGTTCCATTGGCACCAGTCATATTAACGGTTGCATTTGCTGTAGTTCCTAAAGTCGAATTGGATATGTATGAGACTGTTGGCCCTACTGGCTCCGCGTATGCCTTAAAAGCGAAAAAAATAAACAGTAATACAGCAACCATTGCAGCAAATCTTGCTTGTTTTGTTCTCATTTTTTTCTTATTCTCCATAAGTTCTCTTTCACTTAATTTCATGGAATCATAATCTTTATTGTGAATCCTTATTATGCTCCTTATTCTATCTCAACAAAAAACCAATAAGGTGTTGCTTGAACATTTCCATTTCTTCCATCGTCCAAGACCAGCATCTGGAAGTCATATTCATTTCCATCAAATCCTTCTACACCACCACGGCCACCTTCTGTCTTATTTTCTATTATTGTTGTGAATATTATTGACCTGGTATCTGTAAGCAATAATTCGACAAACTCATTATTTGCTGGATCTGAACTATTTCTTTGGTATGTGTCTGTGGCAGGGCATGTTCCTGCACCGATCAGCTTTGTTCCTACATATATATGAGGATGTGCACTTCCATCCCTTATAGTTCCAGAAACATTAAAGGTTCTATAGACACTATCGGGGTCATCTGGATGTATATTGAACATAGATTCAAGGGATGTCAAGTTAAGTTCACCCCCTACAGCACTATAATTTAGGCATCTAACACCTGTCCAGTTTACTACTGAACTGTTTGAAGCGTAAATTTTTCCTTGAGGATTAGCAACATACCAATCATACATGGTGTTTCCTGCTGCATCATCTAAAGTAATAGTACCTGTGATATGTCCGTAGTAACCTTGCCAAGTCCTGGTTTGGGATATACCATGCATCTCTAACCTGGTAAGATTTCCGGCCTGCGCCCATATCTGTACTCCGGGACGCTGAGAAACATTAAACGTAGACTTATGAGTCTCATTTATGCTCTGCGGACCTAAAGGACCTTCAGCATCTGCAGATACATAAACTGCCATTATTCCGGCTAATAAAATTAATATAATTAACAGGTTTGTTGCTATTTTCATCTAAAACACCTCGCAAATGTTTTTTTGTTTTATTTTGATTTTTTTTTAATCTTGAAATTGTGAATCTTAGGTTCACAATTACACCTATACTAGAATTAGCGTTCA